>NZ_JAOWCH010000044.1:0-37019 GCF_030337065.1 Citrobacter sp. Cb004
CCGCTTCACGCCCTGAGACATTCGACAAGCTTTTTTATGGCTTCAGTAAGGGCGACTTTCGCGCTTCCAGTGCCAGCAAATACTTCGCTTCATCGTACTGGGTCTTGGTCTTCCAGCAGCGGTAAATGATCCTTATCCATTTGAAGGCCAGAGCCCGGATTGCAGACTGGTGAGATTTTCCTTTTTCTCGCAGTCCCCGATAATAAAGTCTGGCCCAGTATGATGAGTTAACCGTCTTGGCAGCCCATTCAACAAAGGTTTGCCGGACGAACTTGGCACACTGCCATCGCCAGTGAACCCAGGATTTCTGGCCACTTCGTTCTGTCACCGGTGCAATACCTGCGTAGTTTTGAATTTCTTCAGCGCTGTTAAACCGGTCACGGTTATCACCAAGTGCAGCAAGCATTCGTGGTCCCAAACACGGCCCCATGCCCGGAAGTGATTTGAACAGCCCCGAATCTGGCAATGTGTCAAACAGCGTTTCGATTCGTTCGTCATAGGTTTTGATGATTTCACTCACGACTTTAATTTGTGTCGCCAGTGCTGTTGCCATCAAAGCATTAGCCTCTATAACACTCGGGTCTGTCGTCAACGGAATGGCGTTATCAATACTCACAACACGCTGCTCGGTAAGGGCCATTGCGCGGCCACCTTTGGCATTGAGAAAGTTGCGGATCGTGTCTCGCCTGGCTCGTTTTAGTTGTTGCAGACTGGGCCATCGCATAATCAGTTCACACAATAGCAAGCTACCCCGATGTGAGAACCACTCCAGGGGCTGAGGATAATACTGTTTGAGTGTGTTGATTAGCCGGTTCACAAAACGGCGCTTATCTTCAACCAACTGACGACGCTGCTCAACCAGTTGCTGGAGTAACCGGATATCGGCATTGTCGGGTTCAATGGCTTTTATCTTTTGGGGATAACGCAGCATTAACTCTAATGCCAGCTCGGCATCCTGCGGGTCATCTTTAGCACCGCTGGGCGAGAAGGCTTGCCGGTAACGAGCCAGAGACAAAGCGTGGACGGGGAAAACGGTGATAAATGGATATTTCTGAAGAGCATACACCACGGGACCTTTCTTCAGCTCAACGGCGATAGCGATCCTGCCTTTTACCTTCTGGTGTAACTCGGTAAGCCAGACATCAAGCGCTTCCGGCGTATGTTCAATCACATGGAATGTGCGTTCACCGTTTTTAAACTGAACACAGACATCGTGCTTTTTATCTGCCCAGTCCAGACCAACGTGCGCAGCAAATTGATTAGTCTCAGTCATCACCAACTCCTTTTTATCGGGGATTGGTATGCATTCCACGCTCTTCGAAAGAAATATAGCCAGCAGTTATCTGCATGCCCTGAGTATTCGTTAGCGAACGTGGAGCACCTACTGGCTCGAAAGAAAAGCGGCGATCATCGCATGATTCTCGCTCAATATTCGTAACCAGTAAGCGCATACCCTGAATCACTTCAAAGTGTAATTCTCAGGGTGCGAATGACTATACCTCGCTCATAAGGGACAACCATACTCAAATCTCCAACATTGCAGGAGATTTGAGTATGAACATGTCACCGTGGAACAAAGACCGTATCATAGGCCAAAAAAGACCACTTCAGATATCTCATATCTGGGGGATCCGAATCCGGCTTGAACTGGAAGGTAAAACGCGTGATTTAGCTCTGTTCAACATGGCCTTAGACAGTAAGCTACGAGGCTGTGATCTGGTGAACCTCAAAGTATCTGATGTTGCATATGGTAGCTCGGTTTCAAGCAGAGCTACGGTGCTGCAACAGAAAACCGGTAGCCCTGTGCAATTTGAGATAACCAAAGGGACAAGATAAGCTGTTGCTGCATTGATAAAGCTTGGCAATTTGCACAGTAAAGACTTCTTGTTTCGGTCTCGGATCGGAACTAACCGGCACATATCAACCCGGCAATACAGCCGAATTTTTCATGGGTGGGTAGAAAAGCTTGGTCTCGAAGCTTCGCTTTACAGCACACACTCCATGAGAAGAACAAAACCTTACCTGATCTACAAGAAAACCAAGAATCTTCGGGTGATCCAACTTCTGTTGGGCCATAGGAAACTGGAAAGCACAGTCCGTTATCTGGGCATTGAAGTCGATGATACGTTAGAGATCTCTGAATCGATTGAAGTCTAAGGTTGTCAGGGCTGCAACAGCAGCCCTGCGCCAATGGCAGACTGGCAACGAACGAATCAGAGAGCAGATGCCGTTCTTACTACAAAACAGTGGTCAAATTTCTTGACCAATCCCAGGAAAGAAATCTTCAGCAACTCTATTAAATTGCATTAGTCAATCCTGAAACTGAAAGCCTGCATCGATAATAGATCCATATAGAGTATTTACCAGCCCAAAAGCCCTAACGGCACAATATGGTTGTGGAATACCTCAGTGGGATGAAACAAAGGAAACAAAGCAATTCAATACCCGGCTAACCTCACGATTTTTAAGCCATATCATCATAGTATTGACATTACCAATGTGAGGAGTAATAGAGTGGCACCGTATGGGGAAGCTCGTTTCATACTGTTTGACGACGCTCGCAGGCAATAATGCAATGCCCATTCCGGCACTTACGCAACCAAGTATTGCCTGAAAAGAACCAAACTCCAGCGGGTCGTCATAATCGACATTTTGTAGCCGCAACCATTGCCCAAGCCGGGAACGATAATTACATCCTTTCACAAAGACGAGCGGCCTTGTCACCTCCAGATCGGCTCCCGTCACGACATCACCATGCTCTGCGGCCGTAACCAGAACCAGGGTTTCCTGACACAGCACCTGCGTTTGTAGCCTTGAATTGTCTACGTGCAACGCCTTGTGGTCAGCGACGAAGGCAATTTCAAGTTCACTATTCTGGATCTGACGAACTAACACATCTGTCGGTGACGTTTTTAAGTTTAATTCTACGGAGGGCATTTCACGGTGGAAGTTTGCCAGCAAAGCAGGAAGTCGGACGGCGGCAGTGGTTTCCATTGCGCCAATGCGCAGAGGGCCAGCCACTTTCGTTCCCTGCATAGACAACTCGGCTTCGTCTAAAAGCGCGAGGATTTTGTTAGCGTAACGCAGAAGCAGTTCACCTTCAGGGGTGATGTGAAGACGATTCTTCTCGCGAACAAACAACGAAACATCCAGGCTGGACTCCAGTTGCTTGAGCCGCGTCGTGACGTTTGAAGAAACGCAGTGCAGATTACGGGCTGCTGCGGTGATAGAGCCGGTTTCCGCGACGGTTTTAAACAAATTTAATGAGGTACTGTTCATCGTGTCTGTCACTCAAAGTGAAGGTTTTCGTCATTTTTATTAACTTTTTATTATCATTTCTTTATGTAACATAACAATCAAATCTGATTGACATATTGAGCCTGAAAAATGGATCTTGATCACAATGTTATTGGCCATCGCCAGTTGAGCACGGCTGTCTTCGGTATGATTGTTTTAACGCTGGGGATGGGAATTGGTCGGTTTTTATATACTCCGATGCTGCCGGTCATGTTGCATGAAGGCATTTTTAATTTTTCGCAATTATCGTTAATCGCAAGCGCGAATTACGCCGGATACCTGGTTGGCAGCCTCCTGTTCTCGTTTGGTATTTTTGGTGGCCTGAAGAATATCAAAACGATGTTAATTTGTGCTGCATTAGTCACCGGCCTGCTTATTTTTGCGATGGCAGTAGTCACGCACCCTGATATAGTAATTGTTATTCGATTTATCGCCGGTGTTGCCAGCGCAGGCATGATGATATTCGGGTCGATGCTTATGCTACAGCATACCCATAATCCGTTTGTCATTGCTTCTTTGTTTGCCGGCGTCGGGGTGGGTATTTTTATAGGCAATGAATATGTTATAGCCGGTATCGCATATGCATTAAATGCAAAGCTACTATGGATCGGCGCGTCAATCATTTCAGCTGTACTCTTCATCGCGCTGATTATCTTGCTGCCTGCAAATAAACACGTTCTACCTCCTCAGAAAAAAGCTTCGTCATCCGAGCCGAACATCCAGTGGTGGAATTTAGCATTGTTATATGGACTGGCAGGCTTCGGTTATATCATTGTAGCTACTTATCTCCCTTTAATGGCCCGGGGAGTGGGTAATGAATTTCTGGCCAACCATATCTGGTCTATTGTTGGCCTTGCCGTTATCCCAGGATGCTATGGTTGGTTATGGGCTGCACGCAAGTGGAGCATATTGTCCTGCCTGAGTGTTAACTTAATTGTGCAGGCGAGCTGCGTTGTGATGGCCTCGTTTATCCATTCCCCGCTTTTATTGACCTTGAGTTGTATTGGCTTTGGTGCAACTTTCATGGGAACCAGTTCTCTCGTTATGCCACTCGCGAAAAAGATTTCTGCACCACAGAAAATTAATCTTCTGGGTCTGGTGACGTTAACATATGGCATTGGGCAAATTGCCGGGCCATTAATCGTGAGTGCGTTTCAGAACAATAAAAACGGGATGACTATTTCAATATTATCTGGCGCTTGTGCGTTATTTATCGCAGCAGGGATTAGCTATGTTCAACACAGCAAAGTTAAATACTCTCAAAGTTGGAGCAAAGAATGAGAAAGACAACCGTTGCTATTATAGGAATGGGGCCTCGGGGGCTTAGTATTCTGGAAAGGATTTGTGCTCAGCATGCACAACGTAAACAGAATGAACATATTAATATTGTTATCGTTGATAAAAATGCGATGGGTGTAGGTGCGCACAGTTTATCGCAGCCCGACCATTTATTGGTTAACACCGTTGCTTGCCAGATAACATTATTTGGTGATGCGACGGTAAAAAATGCCGGATCTTTCCGTTCAGGGCCATGTTTTCATCAGTGGGCTAATGAGCAGGGCTATAAAAATGTTGATGACCGTTATTTAAAAGACGTGGCTGGCAAACCAATTGACGCCAACGATTATTTACCTCGTCGATTATTAGGTGAATACTTAAATTGGTTTTATCACGAAATTATCAAAAGTTTGCCTGACAATATCTCGGTTACACAGATAAATCAGCAGGCCAACAACATTCTGATTCAGGACGATGCGAAGTCTATTATTGTCTTGGAAGACAGTCAGCGTGTGGTGGCCGATTACGTCTATTTAACCACTGGTCACAGCGACAACGCCAAAACGTTTGACGATCATCTTGTTGAACGATTTATTGCCAATAATTATAAGAAAAATGAACGCCTGGACTACTATTCGACTCCTTATCCAATAAATAATTTGAATAAAATAACAGCGGAATCAAATGTGATTGTTCAGGGTATTGGTCTGACTGCCTATGATGTCATTTCGCAACTCACTATCGGCAGGGGTGGAAAATTTAGCCGGGAAGAGGGTGAGCTTCGCTATCATCCTTCCGGAAAAGAACCGGGTATTTTTATCTATTCACGTAAGGCTCTACCTTTTAGCAGTCGCGGCGCGAATCAAAAAGGCGTTTCTGGGCAGTACTCCCCACGCTTCTTAACGGCAATGGCTATCAGAGAATTGCGGTTGAAAAATGTGTTTGAGAAAGGATCTTCAAAAATCGATTTTCTTGAACAAGTTTTCCCCTTACTGCATAAAGAAATGTGTTATGCCTATCGTTCAACCCTAAATGGGCAGTGGTTAGATGCTGGCTCTTATGAACCGAGCGCTGAAGACATCGCGGTAATTGACAGTGTACTTTATCCACATCAATCGCAGGAACATCTGAGTTTAAAGGATTATACTCAATGGTTTATGTATTTCCTGCGTAAAGATCTCCAGGAGTCTGAGGAGGGCAATGTCCATGGCCCGATCAAAGCGGCGACAGACATTATTCGTGATGTCAGGGATATTTTACGAGAAGCGATTGATAATTCAGGGCTTGAATCGCGGTCACATCAGTATTTCCTTGAGCATTTTAATCCTATTTTTAACCGCATTGCCGTTGGCCCGCCGAAGTTAAGAAATGAACAACTATTAGCATTAATGGAAGCGAATGTGGTGAGTCTGGCCGGTGGTAAAGATTCAAGGTTAGTATTGAACGACTGCGAAGGAAAATTCGAAGTTCACTCACCTTTTAAAGAAGAGAGTACTGAGATTCAGGCTGATGTTTTAATCAAGGCGAAAATTGCCAGTTTTTCGCCACTACAGGACGCTTCACCGTTAATCAGAAATATGACAGCCAATGGTATTGTTCGTCCATTTATGAATGAGGGGTATCACCCGGGTGGGCTGGATATCGATCAATGCCAGCATCCTATTAATCGCATGGGGGAAGCGCAGACGGCTTTTTGGGTGCTGGGCAATCCTGCGGAAGGCGCGAATTTTTACACCTACGTCCTGCCACGTCCGCTGGTTAATTCAAGATTCCTGGTTGATGCAGGCCGTTGTGTCGCAGATATGTATCATCAAATGATGGTGCGGCAGGCACAGCCAGAGGTAGCGATAAATGCAGACTGAGCAAATCCAGGCCCGTGGCAAGGCGTGGCAATCATTGCAACCTGCGTTAGCGATAACATCATTGCTGGTATTTCTGTTCGCTTGTGCGTTGACGGATAAACATGCGGCGATGTCGGCTATTGCGGGAGTTACCGCCGTGCTCTACTTCGCATCGACATTTGCTTTCTGGTCAAAAAAATCATCCGCCAGAAGTGGTGTGATTATTTTTCTCTGCTCGATGATGTTTCTTCTTGCTACAAACAACCTGAAAGGCATTGTGCTCCCTGCAATTTTTTCGCGATATTTTGATGTGATTTTACTGCTTGTTGGTATTGCCTTATTACGACAAGTCATGGCCTCTCTTAATTTTACAGCTGTTCTGGGAGGATATTTTTCGCGTAGAAAAACATCGAACATGACTTTTGGGGTTACGTTATTGACGGCGTTCTTAACATGGCCAATGAGTCTGGGGGCAATATCATTGCTGCTCGATGGCCTCAAGTCAGTTATTGGGCCAAGATTCAACCTGGCAAAGATTATTACGCGCACCGTATGCATTACGATGGTACTGATGCCAACCACCATCGGCGCTGCTGCCGTTTGGGCGGCAATGCCTGACGTACCGCATCTTAAGGCGATGCTGGTGGGTATCCCTCTCTTTTTATTCAGTATCTTGTTCAACCAAAGCGCAAAAGTGACGGTAATCGCTGAAAACGAGACGGTGACACCCAGCCGTGATGGGATGCGGTATATCCTGCTATGTGTAGGTCTGTTCTGGGGAGTATTCATTTTTTCATTAACGGTACTGAATCTTAATTCACTGCAAAGTATTGCCTTTACAGCAGTCGTGCTCTTTGTTGTCGATCATCTGGTTAAAAAGGATAAACCCTGGGCTGAGCAATTAACTGAATCTGCACAGAATATATCCGGTGAGGTATTGTTGCTTTTAAGCTGTAGTGTGTTGACCTCAGTTTGTTGGCTGCTTTTTTCCCATGTACCTGAGGGTATCACTGCTTATGTTGGCGGGCTGACAACGTTGCAGATCTACGCGATTATTTTGTTCATCGTACCGCTTTTTGGTTTATTAGGTATCCATCCACTGATTATCTTTAGTATCGCATGGTCGATATTTTCTGATTATCTTACGGGGGGGATGGTTGATTATCAGATATGGATTTGCTTATTTATTGCAACTCAGCTTATTTCTCCCGTATCGATCAATGCTATTTTCGCCGCAAACAGTCTGAATGTATCACCCAGTAACACCAGTTTTAAAATGCACTACGGTTATGTTCTATCGTTTAATCTCTTTGCACTTGTTTATCTTGGTGCAATGTCAAAAATTATCTAATAAAAGGAGTTCATATGCCCTACGTAAATATTAAAATTACTAATGAAGGTGCTACCGATCAGCAAAAGAAAAAATTAATGGAGGGAGTGACACAACTATTGGTTGATGTCCTGAATAAAAACCCCAGCACAACCATCGTGGTCATTGATGAAGTGGAGACTGATAACTGGGGAATTGGTGGCGTGCCAGTGACGGAGTTACGTAAAAAAAACAAGTAGAGTGATTTAAAAAGTAAGGAGCCTGCCTCCTTACTTTTGCCCATAGATTATCAGTATAAAAGAGTCTGCAATATTATTTATTGTTGGATATGCATTTCATATCTTATAAGTAGACTGCTCAAACTACCGTATTAAGGACGTTATCTATGCACGCCTATCATCATATTCGACTGGGGAAGATTTCAGCGAAAGTCAAAAATAGTTTTGATGAATTACTACCCGATCCATGGCTTAAGGCTGAAGATGGTATTTTTCGGTTCAGAAGTTACATGCAGGCCAGGGCCGGACGTGAAAAGTATTTTGATCTGTGCGCAGTGGGTGAGTTTTTTCAAGCGGAAAAACTGAACAATTACGCTGGCGGTATTGCAAGAAAATACCCAGAAATAAAACAAGTCGTTGCTGAAGAAGTGATGAATCTGGTGTTTCGTAAGCTTTTGCCATTGCTTCCAGACACGACTTACAATATTGGCATTCATCAAATAAGAATAACGACAGATGACCGAAGGCCTGGATATCCCGCTCCAGAGGGTATTCATAAAGATGGTTTTAAGTATATTGCAATCTATTGCAGCGAAATTGAGAATGTGACTGGTGGAGAAACCACGCTTATTCCTAATCATGATGGGGGCAATGATGCCTCTACGTTCAAACTGCATGCGGGCGATGCAGTAATATTCAATGATGTGAATTATCAGCATTATACCGCGGCAGTGGTTCCTTTGTTGCCAGGAAAAGGTTATCGGGATGTATTTGTCATTACATTTGATATTGAATGAGAAAAACAATGAATATCTTGCTGTGTCCACCAAAAATTATTTTTCAGCACTCACGTGAAGAGTGGCAGTCATTGCAATCAGTGGCCCCGGTTCTGATTGCAACGTGCGCAAGCCAGATCGATAATATTCTTGATCATATGGGGGCAGGTTTTTCTTTCCTTTTTTATGAAAACTTTAATGATAATCCCTTCGTGGAAATGGATATTTACCACTACGCCCAGGACAATAAAGCAACGCGTATCTTTTACCTCGCCGAAATCGATGTTCTGAGGGCCGCGCGAATCAGCGATCGTCTGGGTTTGACACACGACCGTGAAAAAAAGGCCATGTTCTTCCGTGATAAATTTATGATGAAATCGCTTGTTCAGTCTCATCAGTTACCGGTTCCTGCTATGGCACGCGTCGACAGTGCGACTGCGATGGCGCGATTCATTGCCGAACAGGGATATCCCTGCGTCATCAAACCTAATGATGGGCGTGGATCACAGGGCGTGGTGGTTCTTAAAAATGAAGGCCAGCTTTATAAATATCTGGCGCAGGTTAAGCCGCCAGAGTATCACAATCTGCTCATTGAAAAATTTATCGAAGGCGAAGCTTATCAAATTAATGCGTTGTATTTAAAAGGAAAGGCGATATTTGTTTCTGCATCTCGTGCAACCGTCTCCTGCCTGGATTTTCTATCCGGGAAAACATTAGGTCTGGTTATGGAAGATGACACGCCGCTGCATCGTAAACTGATTGCCTACACCAAATATCTTGCTGAAGAGGTTTTTCCAACGGAAGAAAACGCATTGCTTCACCTTGAAGTTTTTGTTGATAAAGATAACAACATTATTTTTGGCGAGCTTGCTTGCCGATTAGGTGGCTGCTTTGTCAATGAAGAATTAGGGGCCGCTTTTGGCCTTGATCCTCGAATGACCTGGCTTAAAGCCAGTTTATGCGAAATCTATCCGCAGGATTTATCGCAAAGACAACCCGTTTTACGGGTTGGCCAATTAAATGTGCCGCCTGCACAGGGCACGCTCCTCTCTATTGCGGAAAAATGTCCATTGCCTTTTGTGGTTAAATATCGGGCAACAGGTGTCGTCGGCCGCCAATATGACGCGATGAAATTAACAAATGGCGAGATCGTGAGTGCTATTGTTCAAGCGGAGTCCAGCCGGGAAATACACGAACGTCTTGATGCATTGACCCAATGGGTTGCTGAAAATACCCTTTGGGTTAACGAAACCGTTCACTGAGTATTTAACACTCCCGGTAGCCAGGAGAAAGGTGTATGAAATTATTGTTAGGTTTTGCTCTTTGTATCCTGGCTGGGTTGGGTTTTACCTATTGCAACGTTCCGTTAGGTATGATGTTTGGCCCCCTTATTACCGTGCTGGTGTTAAAACGTACCGGTCTTTCTGTGCCAGTACTGCCGGGCAGCCTGACGGTGATTCAACTCTCTCTTGGTACGTCAATTGGTCTTTTATTTCGCGATTTTTCTTTTGGGGCGCAAGGAAATATCGCATTTTTACTGGTGTTGTTATTAGTATGCTTATCCCTGCAATTCACCGCATGCTACTTGTGGTGTATTCACCGATTACGCTGGAGTAAGGAAGAGGCGTTATTGGGCGCCGTTCCGGGGGCAATGGCAGCGGTATTAGCGCTAGCGTCCCATGTTAAAACGCCGCCGCAAAAAATTATCATTTCGCACTCGCTACGGCTCATCACATTGACCTTATTTGCCGGATATATTACCGGCGGTGCGCAAACCCATATGGCCATGCCGCCTGTATTGTTTGCAACGACTAATGTGCTCTGGCTATTGGGTATTGTCTTTGCGGGCTATGTGTTGGGCAAATGCCTTGAACGCTTCCACTTTCCTGCGCCCTTTATGATCACGCCGTTGCTTTGTGCAGCACTCCTGCACCCTTTGTCATCTCAGACTGTGTTTTTTCCCGATATTTTCAATCAGTTCAGTATGATCCTGATGGGCATATTACTGGGGCATCATTTTATTGCGTTTACGTTGACTGCATTTTTGCGTCATCTTTGGTCTTCAATACAGCTCATTGCTATTGGACTGGGTGTGACGGTCATGATGGCATTTACAGCGGCGCATCTTCTGGATTATCCATTTTATGTATTGATGCTCTCCTGGGTTCCCGGGAGCGTGGAATCAATGTCCTTTGCGGCACTGGCGCTTAACGCGAATGCGAGTTTTGTGATGGCAAGCCATATTATACGCATGTTGCTCATCCAAACGATCCCTGCAATAGTTATCTACCGCAAAAGAGAGATTATAGAAGGTAATAGCGCTAAAACCAGTAAGCCGACGAGGCCGCTGTAGGGGGTTATGACCTCAGTTATGAGCATAACGTTCGTTGCGAATTTTATACAGCTCATCATGAACAGCCCGTAGGTGGACAGGGAGATCATTCCGCTGGAGAACGCAAGTGCCATTGCTTTTGGCGAACAAACGTGCGTAGCTGACCAAAAAAGCGGTTGTTAACATCTCCTGTTCCATCATCGATTCAGTAGTGATTTCAAACTTGGTCGTACGAAGCCGACGATAAATGTAACTAAGGCTTGTTGTAGTAGGTATTACCTTTATAAGTCTAAATAAAATTTGTTGCCTCATGAGGTTTCATTGAATCTCATGAGCATCACAAAAACCTATAAAATCCACGCAATTGCGTGGATTTTTCGTTTCAGAGAGTTTGCATCTGTCTCGTAACGAGACAGTCAAAAATGAGTACATGAATGAGTACAACATTCTGCCATCTTCATTTTTAGTGGGTACGATAACGGTATAATAAACAAACAAGGCCCCGTTAGGTTCACTGATACGCACTGCCAAGCCTAAAGAAAAACTCTATCGTCTCAATGACTTCAACTCGCTGAGCAGGCTGATGAACTGACCATCCTCCAGAAGGCCGCGACATACTTCGCGAAGCGCCTGAATGGCCTGCGGCCTGAGGATGACCTGGATGTGCCTGCAGGCTTGAGGAAATTGCCCAATAAAATCATTGTTATCTCTTACACATCCGGTCCTTATGTGCTGTATGCGAAACAGTGAAAAACCACAAAGCCCCGCGTTGCCTGCGAGGCTTTGTTATCTGGTGCGTTACGTCATCTGACGGGCAATATGCCCTGCCCCTTTGATCGCCAGCTGGGCGATCTCGTCTTTATCACAGATAAAATGGACCGGGTTCTCAAGTCCATATCGGCTGCGCCATAAAGAACGATACATTTCGCAGCGCTGCCGCTTGCCTGTCAGCACAATGTCGCCTTGCAGAGAAAAGCCTAAACGCTCGGCCTCATCAAAAAGTTTCATGTCATCCGCCGCCAGCGCCGCCTGACAAAAAAATGTTCTTTCGACTGCGGTGCACGGCAACGAGAACTCGATAAAACGCGTAAACAGCAGCGTGCGCAGAAGGCCCGCATGATGCACGCTATCACAGGCATATTGCAGGATGTCCGCCGAGAAAAAATCGTCATCCTCTTCTTCCAGCATACTGGCGCCAATAAACGTCTCTTTTTTCACCGCCGCATAAACCTGCCCGCTCAGACTGGTAATACTGCCGGCGATTCTTCCCTGCGCGTCAATGTGGATAAGCTTGGTTGTTGAACCCAGTTCGATCATCGTCAGCGGCAGGTTCCTGTAAAGCGACGTCATCAGCCCCACGGCCTGAGTCTCTTCGCCGCGCATCAGGTCGATATCCCGCAGGCTGGACCAGCTACGATCCGCCTGCGCATTTTTGATACCAGGGACAAAACGGATCTCCAAATCCAGAGGCAGTATTGCGGGATCTTTAACCTTCACCACCCGGGAGACAAGCTGCTCAAGGCTCACCGGAGCGGTGATATGCGGTATCTCCAGCAGCCCGAGGTTAGAGGTGATCATTCCCGAGGCAATCGCAAAACGCACATCACCAGTCGTCAATTGGTTAGCGCGCAGCAGTTCACTTATCCCTGCGGCAATGGCGTCTCTGAAATCCCCCTGAGAACGGGCCTTCCCGGAATTAACGCCAACAGCGAGGAGATGTTCAGCAACGATCTCCTCTTCGCGTAACAAATAGAGCCGGGTCTGGGTTGAACCGCTGTCGATGATAATAATCATAAGCTTGCTCCTGAGGCGGTGACGTGGGTTTAGAGGCTTTGCTGATAAATGGCGCGAATCTCATCGGCGTCAGGCACGCGGGGATTATTCGCAAGCACGACACGCATCGTGGTAGTGGCATTGCCAATAAACCAGTCGAAATGTTCCTCTTTAACGCCCAGAGAGCTGAGCGACGGCAGCATATTGACGTAGCCCAGCAGCGAACGCACCGCATCAATACTGCTTCTCGCCGCTTCTTCTTCGGTCATATTGAGGGTATTCACGCCAAGCGCTTTGGCGATAGCGGCGAATTTTTGCGGCGCGCTTTGCCAGGTGAATTCCATAAAGGCCATGTAAATGGCGGCAATGCCTTCGGCATGTACGACATCAAGCAACCCGCCCATCGGGTGCTGCAACGCATGGGGCAATGTCGTCCCGGCACAATCAATCGCCATACCCGCCAGCGAACTGGCAAAAGTGACTTTTTCCCACGCCTCAATATTGGTGACATCGTCATAAACCTGCGGTAAATATTTGCCAATCAGCTCAAGCGCCTGTAATGAAAGCATTTCACTCATCGGATGGGCATTTTTCGAAATAAATGACTCCAGTGCATGAAACAGAACATCTGCCCCCGGACCGGCAATAACGCGCCGGGGTAACGTCAGCATTAATAAAGGATCAATAATTGCCGCCTTCGGATAAATCAGCGGGTTCACCAGCCCTTTTTTGTCATTGGTTTGTGGATTCGTAAATACCGCCGTTTTATTCGCTTCGCTGCCCGTGCCTGCGGTAGTCGGAATTAACACTACCGGTAGCGCCGAATCAGCCGGAGTTTGTCCAAATACATAGTCCCAAATTCCTCCGCTATTACAGGCCATAAAGGCAATGCCTTTTGCCATATCCATCGCGCTTCCCCCGCCAATGCCGACAATCACATCGCATTGCTGTTCACGGGCGAACGCAGCCCCTTCATCGACAAGAGTAGAAAGCGGGTTCTGCATGAAACGGTCAAAACAGACGGACGTCACGCCCGCCTGCGTCAATACATCAACCAACGCCGCCAGCTGCCCCGTGGGCTTCGCACTATCTGAAGCAATAATCAGCGCCTTTTTGCCGTATTGCGCGGTAATTGTTCCCGCCTGTGCCAGTTTCCCCTGGCCAAAATAGAAATTAACCGGATTAACGAAATTAAATCCTGACATAATTTTTCCCTTATGGTGTGAATTCACGATGAAGTTAATGCGGCGCGCGATGCCCATTAATAATCAGCCATTCGCCTGAACGAGAAGCTACTCAATACGCATCACCGACAGTCCAAAATATATATTTCACCCTGAACCTCAATTGTGATTACTATCGCTTTATTCAGCCTAATAATCCCTATATATGAAACACGAGTTTATAATGTGGTATTGTGTGAGCGAATTCATATTTCCAGTTAATTGACTATGGAAATATACCGCCATCAAATAAGCGACCTGGCGGAAATTATCATGACCTCCTCTCCTTCGACTGTGAACGGTGTACAAACGTTACTGCGCGGACTGGCTGCCATCGAAGCGGTTGCCGCAGGACATCATGATTTACGCGCAATCAGTCAGCACATTTCCGCACCGCGCAGTACAACACATCGTCTGATCAGCGCCCTGGTCGCTCAACGATATTTGCGACAAATTTCCAGCCGGGGCTATTTTCTCGGGCCAAGACTGATTGAGCTGGGCGGCGCATCGCTTGCCGGTTATCCGCTACGCATCGCCGCCCGCCCGCTGCTCGAAGCGCTGGCTCAGCTCACTCAGGACACCGTCCATCTCGGTATTCGCGAGCAAGGCGACGTGTTGTATATCGATAAAATTCCCGGTACCCGCGGGCTGGAGATGCGCTCGCGCGTTGGGCACCGTATGCCGCTGTTTTCGACTGGCATTGGCAAAGCGCTGATGCTCGGCGCGACGATGGCGGAATGGCAGCACTTTTATCGACTGCATAATCCCGGCGCGGACGCCGGTTCCTTTATTCGCAGCATGCACCATTACGCTGAGCGCGGTTACACCCTGGATCTGGAAGAGAACGAGCTCGCCATCCGCTGCGTGGCGGCACCGATTCGGGATGCCGGAAATCATGTTGTCGCCGCTATTTCTGTCGCCAGCATCGCCCCCTACATGCCGGATGAACGCATGCAGGAGCTCAGCGGCATCGTAAAACGTTACGCTGAGGACATTTCCGCAGAGCTGGGCTGGGTGGCACATCGAACCTCTCTGATTTATCCCTTCGTCTCTACGCATGCAAAAGGATCCTGATATGACTGCATTGATCGCCCTGGATTGGGGAACCAGCGCGCTACGCGCCTACCGCTTAGCCGCAAACGGTACCGTGACTGCACGGCGGGAACTTCCCCACGGCATCATGAAATTACCCGACGCGCCCAATCGGCTGATGAGCTTTCGTCTGGCCTTCGACCTGGCCTGCGCAGACTGGCTGGCAGCCGATCCCGCCTGTCCGGTTATTGCCAGCGGCATGATTGGCAGCGCCCAGGGCTGGCAGCCCGCGCCCTATTTGCCTGCGCCCTGCGATGCTCGTCAGTTGGCGGAGCAGTTAACCCGCGTCGATGTCGATGACCAGCGCTGCTTCTATATCATTCCAGGCGTTCAGCAAACGAACCTTTTGCCGGAAGTGATGCGTGGAGAAGAAACCCAGGTGTTCGGCGCAATCGCGGGTGATGAACGCCTGCGTGATGTTCAGGCCAGCGGCAGAGAATCGCTGATTGCCCTGCCCGGTACACATTCAAAATGGGTGAGCGTCACGCAGGAGAAAATTGACCGCCTGCGTACGTTTATGTCGGGGGAACTTTACGATGTGCTGCGCCACCATTCGATACTGGGGCTGACGATGCGGACCCCTGAAGCTCCTGACTGGCAGGCTTTTGCTGAAGGCATCCGCGTCGCCCGTCAGCAGCCAGGCAATTTGCTCGGCTCTCTCTTTTCGGTGCGTACCCAGCTCCTTTGTCAGCAGCTATCGCCGCAACAACAGCCGGACTATCTCTCTGGTCTCCTGCTGGGCAATGAGCTTGCCATCGCGCTGGATGGGATCTCCGCCGATACCGACATCACCTTAATTGGTTCGCAGCCGTTGTGTCAGCGCTACCAGCGCGCCATGGCGATTTTTGAATGCCGCAATCCGGTGTATATCGCTCCCGGTGCGGCGGAACAGGGAATGTGGCAGGTAGCGCGTTACGCCAGTCTTGTGGCCTGATTTCCCGTTGACCTTTTTCTCGACCAACACCAGGAACTGACTATGGATTTTATCACCACGCTACGTCAAACCGGTCTGATTGCCATTCTGCGCGGTATACCGCCCGAACAGGTTGAAGCCGTCGGAGCCGCCCTGTATGAACAGGGATTCCGCATCATCGAAGTCCCGCTTAATTCGCCTGAACCCTTGCTGAGTATTTCACGTCTGCGTCGTATTTTACCTTCGGACTGTTGGGTGGGCGCTGGAACGGTGATGACCGTGACTCAGCTGCATGACGTGGCGCAAAGTGGCGGCCAGCTGATTATCTCTCCCCATACCGATCCGGTATTAATTGAAGAGACAAAGCGCGCGGGATTGATAAGCCTCCCCGGGGCGGCGACGCCAGGCGAGGCTTTCAGCGCGCTGGCGAAGGGAGCGGATGCGGTGAAACAGTTTCCCGCTGAAGCGATCCCTCCCGTCGTGGTGAAAGCGTGGCGCGCCGTGATCCCCGCGACGATCCCGCTGCTGCCCGTTGGTGGAATCACGCCGCAGGCAATATCCGACTATCGCGCCGCCGGAGCCAGTGGATTCGGCCTTGGCGGCGCGCTTTACCAACCAGGTATGACAGCAGAGCAAGTGGCCTGTCGCGCCGCTGACTTCGTGACCGCCTGGAGAACGTCCTCGCCCCTTAATACATAAAAAGAACCAAACGGAGTTGACTATGAAAATTCAAAAATTTACCTCTGGATTATTAACCTCGCTGTTAGCCGCCAGTTCATTACTGCTGGCAAGCCCGACTCAGGCGGCAGATTATCCTACGCGCCAGATAGAGCTGATCGTCCCCTTCGCCGCTGGCGGCGGCACCGATCTGGTGGCGCGCGCATTTGCTGAAGCCTCTAAACCGCACTTTCCGGTCGGCGTTGGCGTCATTAATAAGCCTGGCGGAGGCGGCGCAATTGGTTTTAGCGAGCTTGCTGCGTCGCGCCCTAACGGCTACAAGCTGGCGATGGGCACCGCCGAACTGACTATCCTGCCCTCTCTGGGAATGGTGAAGTTCAAAACGGAGGACTTTACTCCACTGGGTCTGTTCAATATGGAACCCAGCGCCGTGACCGTTAAAATCGACGCACCATGGAATACGCTGGAAGAGTTCCTCGCCTGGGCGAAAGAGAATCCGGGCCAGGTCAGGGTTGGCAACTCAGGAACGGGCGCAATCTGGCACCTGGCAGCCGCGTCGCTGGAAGATAAAACCGGTGTGACCTTCAACCACGTTCCTTTCGATGGCGCGACGCCAGCCGTCACCGCGCTTTTAGGCGGGCACATTGAAGCCGTCACGGTGAGCACTGCGGAAGTCCTCAATCAGGTTGAGGATGGCAAGCTGAAAACACTGGCCGTAATGAGCACTCAACGTGACGCCAACATGCCTGACGTCCCCACGCTTCAGGAAAAAAACATCGATCTGTCGATCGGCGCATGGCGTGGGCTGGTTATCTCCAGCAAAACCCCGCTAAACGTGATCGATTTTCTGACCACCGCTATCGCCGCCACTGCCGATGAACCCTCTTTCAAGGAAGCGTTAGCCAAAATGCGCCTCAACTATGTCTGGCTCGATCGTGCTGAATTCCAGGCATTGCTTGAAGAGCAGCAGCGCGATTTCTCCGTCACCATCGAAAAACTGGGCCTCGGTCAAAAATAACGGTGACGTCCGGCCAGCCCCCTCTGGCCGGATAGTCCTCATGGGAGTCGTTTATGGTTGAAAATCCGTTAACTCCGACAACGCCGCCAGCGTCTACGGCAGAACGACAATGCTACATTTTGGTCGCTCTGCTGCTGTGTCTGATCGCCGTAGTGGTGCTGGCGATTGCCAAAAGCTTTCCTGCAACGTCCATTTCTACGGATATCGGGGCGGGCGCATTTCCTTCGGTTTATAGCTGGTTGCTGATTATTCTCTCGTTGATCTTAATTGCTGGTCAGTTTTCTGGTACCACGCTACGCCGGCTGATGGTTCTACCCACTCGCCCCACTCAGGGGTTTGGACGCTGGACGGGGCCGTTTTGTACCGTCGTCACCTGCGTGGTATACCTCTACGCCATGCAGCTTTTTGGCTACCTGGCCGCAACGGTACTTTTTATGATGCTGATTATGAAAATCTCCGGTATCCAACGCTGGTGGGTTAATGGGCTGCTGGCCATCGTGCTCTCCATTACGCTGTATATCCTCTTTTCGCTGGCGCTTAACGTTCCGCTGCCGGAAAGCAGCCTCCTGGAATCGCTGACTCTGGAGTAATTATGTCCCAATTTGATCTTATTCTCGGCGGCGTAAATAGCTTGCTGGCCCACCCGGAAGCCATTTTATTTTCAATGATTGGCGTCTGGCTTGGCATCCTGGTGGGCGCGTTACCGGGCCTGACTGTCACCATGAGCGTTGCCGTAATGCTGCCTTTTACCTACGGCATGGATCCGATTTCTGGCTTACTGATTATCTCCGGCGTCTTTTTTGGTGGCGTTTATGGTGGTTCGATTATTGCCATTCTGCTCCGGATCCCCGGCACGCCAGCCGCCGCGGCAACGGCGATTGACGGCTATGAACTGACGAAAAAAGGTCAGGCCGGTGTGGCGCTGGGTACGGCGACTTTCTCCTCTTTTTTCGGCGGCACCCTCAGCATAATCGTGCTGATGTTCCTCTCGCCGATTCTGGCCGAGGTGGCGCTAAAATTCAGCGCCGCAGAGACGTTTGCGCTGGCCGTTTTCGGCTTAAGTATTATTGCCAGTATTTCCGGTGAATCGCTGATTAAGGGGCTGATCGCTGGCGTTGGTGGTTTGCTGGTCGCGACCATTGGCCTCGATCCGATGGGCGGATTTCCGCGTTTCACCGGCGGTTTTGTCGAGCTGATGAATGTGCCTTTTATCCCGGTGATGATTGGCCTGTTCGCCACTGCAGAAGTGCTTAAGTCGCTGGAAAAAGACGAGGTAGTGAGCAAGACGGTGCAGTACGCTATTGGTCGAATCATTCCGCCGTGGTCTACGTTCAAACGTCTTATTGTCACACTGCTGCGTTCCTCCGGTCTGGGCGTGTTTATTGGCATGATTCCCGGCGCGGGGGCGGATATTGCCGCTTTCGTTTCTTACAATGAAGCGAAGCGCTTTGCCAGGCCGGAAGATCAGTTTGGCAAGGGTGAACTCAAAGCGGTTTCGGCCTGTGAAGCAGGCGCTAATGGCTGCACGGGCGGCGCGCTGTTACCTATGCTGACGCTGGGAATTCCTGGTGACGCCACGACGGCGGTAATGCTGGGCGCGCTGACGCTACAGGGAATGCAGCCCGGGCCTCGACTATTTACCGAACACAGCGACACGGTGTATATGCTGTTTGTCGGAATGCTGTTTTGCTATCTGATGCTGCTTATTCTTGGCCTGGTTTCCGTTCGTTTCATCGCCAAAATGATCAACATTCCCAAGAGCGTCCTGACTCCGCTGATCCTCGCACTGTGTATCGTC
Organism: Citrobacter sp. Cb004; assembly: GCF_030337065.1. Taxonomy (NCBI): domain Bacteria; kingdom Pseudomonadati; phylum Pseudomonadota; class Gammaproteobacteria; order Enterobacterales; family Enterobacteriaceae; genus Citrobacter; species Citrobacter sp. Cb004. The sequence continues at coordinate 19,568 of NZ_JAOWCH010000044.1, forward strand.
GGCACCTATGCTCTGAACAACAGCATGTTTGACGTCGGCATTATGCTGGTCGCGGGCGTGATCGGCTATTTCATGCAAAAAGGCGGTTTCCCGGCATCTCCTGTCGTGCTGGCACTCATCATGGGGCCGATGGCGGAAAGTAACTTCCGTCGCGCGATGTCGCTGTCCAACGGGAGTTTTGATTTCATTTATACCCGTCCCATCACCGCCACGCTCCTGCTATTGGCGATGCTGACTCTGTTTGGCCCAATGGTACGCAAGGCCATAGCCGCAAGACGCGCACGTAAAAATCAGTTGCTCTCCTGAATGAGCAGAAACGGGCAGAAAATCCGTCACTGTTACACGGAATTTCTGCCCGCGGTGGCGAAATCACGGCGCGGTTACATTTTTATCGCACAGAATCGGTTATTGTTATCGTACTGATCTTAAACATGAATATGACCACTGTATCAGGGTGAATTATGGATGCTCAACCTACCGAAATTACGGGAGTACAAACCCTACTGCGCGGTCTTGCTGTTATTGATGCCGTCGCGTCAGGATGTCGGGATTTACGCAGCGTCGGCGAGTTTACCGGAACCAGTAAAAGCACGACCCATCGGCTGCTCAGCGCGCTGGTACAACAGCGTTTTCTTCGCTTCACTCACCACGATGGCTATGCGCTCGGCCCACGCTTAATTGAGCTCGGCACCCGTTCACTGGAAAATACGCCGCTTTATCCTCTGGCGCGCCCCTTCCTGCAACAGCTGGCGGATTTTACCCGCGACACGGTTCATCTGGGGCAACGGGAAGGCGCGGAAGTCCTGTATATCGATAAAATTCCAGGCCAGCAGGGACTGGAAATGCGCTCGCGTATCGGGCATCGCATGCCGCTGGTGCTGACCGGCATTGGCAAAGCGCTGTTACTCGACGCGGATGAATCCGAATGGCGTCAGCTTTTTTTAGCCCATGGCGAATTATGTCATCTCCCGGACTTCCTCGCCCGGATGCGCGGCTACGCCGACGCAGGCTTCGCGTTCGATCTTGAAGAAAATGAGCCGACGATTCGCTGCGTGGCGGCTCCGGTTTACGATGCCGGAAACCATGTGGTCGCGGCCATCTCCGTCGCCAGCACGGTCATCTATATGCCGGACGCGCGCATGCAAGAACTCGTCCCTCACGTCAAAGAGTGCGCTAAAAAAATATCGCTGGAACTGGGCTGGCGCGCCCCTTCTTTTACCCCGTAATCCCACCGCTTAATGTCAACATCCTTGAATGTTAACGGGCGACATATCGATTGCAGCTATGTCGTCTGTTGTTGTCCCGCGAGTAGAGTGCCCCACTGCCGGGTTCTCCAACATGCAGGTTCGAAAACACACTCTTTTTCGTGCAAGAGAAGGATCGTTGCCAGCCGCGAATGTCCTTTTAGCCTCCTGACGCTGACTTCTGGCTTCAGCCAGAGAAACATCGGGGTAAACGCCAATAGCGGACAGGAATAATGAATAATACCGATCGGCACGATCGACAGAATCGATTATGAACAAGCAAATGCTTTATCGTCGGACGTGGAAAACTAATCGAAAAAGAAGGACCAGACACAGCGGCAACGTGGAAAACGGTGTGTGTAGCAGCCTACAAGGCCTGGCGGTCAATCTATTTTTGACGCAAAGAAACTAAGGTGAACTATCAGAGCAGGTTATCATTCAGATAAGCAGAATAGATTTTTTGTTTATAATTTATTATGTTAGCTTAAATTAAGACGCGGGATCGTACTCATCCTGGCTGCAATTCTGGTCTTATCTAATAGCACCACGCGTGCGGGAGGAAAAAATGAGTCAACCTGTTTATCAGAATATCGCGCAGGAAACTAAAACCTCCCTGGATGAATGCTTTGCTCAGCGGGTGATTCCTCTGGAGCAGCAGTATCTCGCCGGGCTTCAGGCGCTGAGAACAACACTTTTCGGTCAGCAGGAAATGGCTGAGCTTTCACCCGCGCAGCGTGACGAGCTGACCGCCTGGGTTGACGAACTCGATCGTCGCATCATCACCTACCAAACATTGTGCACCAAATATCTGAACGCCCTTAACTCTGAGCAGCAGCGTGAATTAATGACCTTTATGCTCTTCGGCGATACCCGGACAGCACGGGCACAGAAGAATATCCAGGAACATATACAGCTGCGCAGCGAAGCCGTGAGCAGAATCAACGAGCGGCTGGCCGACCTGCACTCTCCTGAAGCGCTCGAACGTCAGCTTCAACAGCGGCTGGAAAAAGAAATCCACATCCGCCGTTTTCTTGACGAATCCACCCACTATCGCCCTGTGCGTAAAACAGGCTGAACGGTTGCTCAGCTTTTATTGCCGGATGTCGGCGTAAACACCTTATCAGGCCTACAGATGTGGAACCCGCAGGCCTGATAGCGCTGCGCCATCAGGCATTTTATCTCTGTCGTCAGCCCTCTTCGCTTTCTGATTCCCCGGCAGTAAAAACTGGTTCAATGCGCTTGATACCCGCGCTGTTAATAATGATGCGTGCCCGCTCCAGAAAACTCTCTTTGCCATCCGTCACCCGATGAATAAGGTTGATGTGATAGACCTTTTCCCCGTACAGCACCTGCTCATCATCCAGAGTCGGTAATTCATTCAGCAACTCATCGGTGTATTTCAAAAAAGGGGTGATATCCAGGCGCGTAATATCCATCACAGAACGATTCACGGCGGAAAACATCTGGTCCCCGCCGCGCAGATGAACGTGTTTGGAGTAGTGCAAAATGTCTTCGCTCAGATAATAGTTTTGAATATCCAGAATGTGCACCTTACGGCGCATCGTCCTGACGTCATCGGGTAGCTGACGCTCCCCCACAAAGACGAAAGATTCGTTGCACTTACCGACCGGAGAGCGCAGGTTTTTATAAATTATCTGCTGTCGGTCAGGTAACCAACGGCGAAATGTCGAAAACAATCGCGCCCGAAATCCCTCTTTCATTCTGTCTTTAAAGATATAGCCAATCACCATTGCGAGAAATAGTTGAAAGCTCAGCGCTCCGTATTTCCCCTGCCAAATAAACGCCACCGCCGTCGCGAAAATCATCGCAATTGCCGCGGCGATTCCGGCAATGGTATGCGCCAGAAAGGTCTCGCCTTTTTTACGCCGGATATCCAGATACATTGGACTGCTGATATATTTTTTCAGGGTATTAACGTGATAAATCACCAGTTCGTTATCCGAATTAGGTGACGGGAAAGTCCCCGGATGATTGGCTTTGCGATACAGCATCTGCTCGCGCCAGAAAATACGCAGAGTATCGTATCCCGGTGAAGGCGAAAGATCATTGAGCAATTTACGCCCATAGTGCGTCAGCATCAGTGAGAGGAATTCGTCACCATAGTCAATGATGCGTAACGCATTGACCTCAGCCACCTTTGACATTTTTATCCGCATCCGACGATAGTTATTGAGAATATCCTCTGCGGTGGCGGCGAAGCTCAGCAGCGCCTGCTCCTGTTTGTCTTCACTCAACTTGCCGATATAACGTACCTCTACGTGAAGCGCCCGTTTGAAGGTCAGGCAAAACATTTTGAGTCGGTATTCAAAACCCTGCGCAGAGGTATCTTTGCTCTGTTCGGTAATTAACCGTTCAATTGTCCCTAGCGTCTTCGGCACGCTGACGGACAATTTACGCAGCGACAGGGTGGGAGGACGCAGGCGAATATAGTTCTTCAGGTTTTGCTGAAAGGCCTGCGGCGGAAATGTCCAACGATTGATCTGCAAACTGGAAGGAAAGAATAGCCAGGTTTCAATATGGTAGTTTTCGCTTCGTAGAGGTTTGGTGCCGACTTTCTGCGGGAAAAAAATCCGCTGCTTAATTTCGATACAGCGTTTTCCTGATGCTTTTATCGTATCGCCTGGCATCTTTGCCTCCTGCAAATCAGGCGGTAATTTGAATTACCGCCTTCACATCAATGCTACCAGAGGGCGCTATTGAACCCCATCAGCGGCATGACATATTGAGTCCATAAAATCAGTAACACCCAAATAATAGCCATCTGGATAATACCATATTTGAAAGACTCACCGGTCGAGTAGTGATCGAGCAGGTAACTGATGTTTGCGGGTTTAGAGTTAAAGTAGAGCACGTAAACCTGGTTAATCAGGAATGCCATCGGCAGACAGAATCCCACCACGTCCCAGCCGAACTTTTTAGCGATACTGATAATGATCGGGAACATAATGATGGTACGTGCCGTTTTACTTTCGCTCACCAGCGTGGTGATGGCGAACACGCCGCTCAGTACGGCAAAGACCAACAGTTTGCCGCCACCTGAAGGGTCGATCTGCCATTTATCAAACAGGCTGTGAATATAGAGGCCGACGATATCTGTCTGATCGACCATTCCGCCAAGGACGTAAGCACCAAAGCTGAACATCAGCATATGCCAGGGAATGTCCGCGTCGTTCCACTTCATCACGCCCAGCGCCGGAAGTTTGCACACCGAAGGCATCAGAACAACGCAGGCACCCGCCACGGCGATAACTTCGGCACGCATACCGTGCACCCGGTCGGTTGCCCACAGCAACAGGACGATAATAAAGGTCAGCGCCGCGCGAACTTCACCCGCGCTAATCTTACCGAGCTGCGCCAATTCCCCTTTCAGGCGATCCATGCCGCCTTCAATTTTCGGCTTAGCATCTTCTTTCTTAATGGGGAAAATCCAGCGAGTTCCGGTGTACCAGGCAATGGCACACTGAATCAGCGCCAGTGGACACAGGGCAATGAACCAGTCGCCGTAATAGACTTTGAATCCCGCCTGCTCCATCATCGCGACCGCCAGCAGGTTAGCTGCGGAACCGGTGATAAAGGCGCTGGCCGACACGTTATTCGCCAGCAGGTTCAGCAGCACCATGTTGCGCCCGACGTTATTGCGTTTTTCCCCGCCGGTCGCACCGTAGATGGCGGCGATAACCATAAACAGCGGTAACAACAGCGCCGTTTTCGCTGAGGTCGCACTGATGAACGCCCCGAGAATCAGGTTGAGTAATATAAAGCACCAGAACAGCAACGAGATATTATTCCCCATGCGTACCAACAGCCAGAGCGACATACGCTTCGCCAACCCTGTCACCACCAGAGCGCTGGCCATGATGAAGCTGGCAATGTTCAGGATCATTACTGGCTCACCCAGCATGGCAAACGCAGGACGCATCTTCATTGTGCCGGTCAGGATCACCGTGACGACCACGATAAGCGAGGTGAGATAGTTCGGAATCGCCTCCGTCAACCACAGCACCAGCGAGGCAAGAAAAATTCCCGTTGCGCTGTAACAGTTGGCCGGAGGAACTTTGGTTTGGGTATCGAACATTTCGATAGGCCCGACCCACTGTAAATGAAAGAACAGGAACAGCAGGATAGCCAGCGGCATACCGATGAATTTGATCCGCTCCATCCAGATACCGGCTTTAATCTCCTTGAATTTCTCCAGAGAATAATTGCTCATATCCAGCGGATCGAAAACTTTCTTAGCGCCTTTGTCTGACATGGCCATGTCTCCTTATGCGCCTCCATGGGCAGCAAGCTACCCATGGAGGCGTGAATTTCACATGCCAACAACCTGTCTGGCGGCTTTCAGATAATTCGTGTTAGGCAGTTCGTCGAGCCCCAGCGCCGCAACCACTGCCTTAATTCCGGCATAATCTTCACTTTCGCAACAGGCGGTTTCGACCATCGCACCGTTAAACCATACCTGCGCGTATTCGCTGATGATGCCGTTAACGGAAAAACCGTAGCGCATTTTCTCTACCTTAACCGGTACTAAATCGCTACTGGCCCGCGCCATATTGGTAAATTCTTCCAGGGTATAGCTCTCTTTATCCAGCGCCATGTTGACCTGGAGGTGCTGCAAAATGGTGGCTAACTCCTCGCGCTGCACCGGGAATTGAAACTTGCCGCGCGGCTGGAAGATCTCATAGCCTTCAGGGGTTTCGCCGGTTTTCGTTTTGATATCCAGCAGACCGTCGCGGACTTTAACGTTAACCGTATCGGTATGTAGCGACAGAAAGTAGGTCTCTTCCGGCATCTTACGAGCCTTAAATAATGTGGCTTTGGCATCCCACATTTTTTCTTTTACCCGTTCGATAATGCCGTGGCCGAATACGCGGAACTCCGCGCGAGGAATGATTTTTTCAGCATCGCTCGACGACGTGGCGGTATTCTTATCCATATGCGTAGCCATTGTAATTCTCCTGTTCCATTAAGAATGGTGAATGCCGCTATTTATCCCATTCGGTAAAAGGATGGGCGACCAGATTGGAGTTGAAATAGCGTGGATCGCCGCTCACCTCTTCACCAATCCACTCGGGTTTATCGAACTGCTGCTCTTCACTTTTCAATTCCACTTCTGCGACGATCAGTCCGGCGTTAACCCCCATGAATTCGTCGATTTCCCACACCACATCACCCACCGGGATTTTGTAGCGTTTCTTTTCGATAATGGGGCGCTCTGCCAGCTCATCCAGCATGGCACAGCAATCGGCATACGGAATTTCGTATTCATATTCAGTTCGCGTTGCAGAAACGGTAACTCCCTTGATGGTCAGGAACGCCTTATCGTTTATCGTCCGGATACGAACAGTTCTCTCTTTTATACTGCTGAGATATCCCTGACGATAAACGGTTCCCTCTGCAAGTGCGCGCCACTGCTCTGAGCACACCAGGAATTTCCTTTCAATTTCTTTAGCCATCTTAAGCCTCTCATTGTCGGAACATCTGTCGATAGTTATTCACTATCTCTCTTAATTGACTCCATATTAGGCAGGCTTCTGGCAGGATTAAAAATTGTAAATCAGTATCAGACCTATAAGCTCAGTTTATAGATTGATGTCGATCACATTTATTATTTTCTCATTAATTTTAGAGAGTTAAATTTGATAGGGGCGTAAACAATGTGTTCGGCTTATAGGCTGTTTTTTTTCAAACATAAGCGTATGAGTCCTTGTTTTATCAAGGATAATGAACAATGCCACTTAGCGATGATTATGGAATATATTTTCCAGCAGCTCAGGAAAACTCCCCCACTCATTATCTGGAGTATCATCATAAAGCAGTGAAATAAAGCCGAGGGCGGCGCGGGACAGTGAGTGCTCCCCCTGGTAAACAAGGTAGTAATCTACCGCGAGATTAAAACCTTTGACATGAAGTTCAACCAGCTCACCGCTGTTCAGCTCATCGGATATCGCCAGATGAGGAATCACGGTTACGCCATAACCGCTGCCGATAAGCCGTTTAGTCGCCTCCAGATTAGAGAGCGTCACACAGTTTTGCGGAGCGGTGTTCGCTGAGTGACGTTTAAACCACGAATTTATTTTGGCTCTTATCCGCGTTCCTTTCTCACGCATAATGAAAGGTGATTGTAGCAATTCATCCGGACTCATATCCCCCTTGGCGCATGCCGCCAGGGGGGAGTTCTTGCCCACCACTACTTTGTAGTTTTCCCGATGCAGAAATACCTGTTGTAACGGAGAGCGAATTACGGAACGTCCGGCAAAACCGATCTCAACCTCGCCGCTGGCGACCAGTTCCGCAATGTGGTGCGAGTTACCGGTCAGAATTTCCAGTTCAATTCCCGGAAAGCGTTCGTGGAAACGCTGAATAAAACGCGTGAGATAGTAAGTGCCCATCACGCCCGTCGCCCCGATGGTCAGACGGCCTACCTGTAGTTTACTGATGTCCTGAAACACGCTCTGTACTTCATCAAAAAGATGAAAAATACGCTGTGTGTATTCAAACAGGACTTCGCCTTCTTTGGTTAAACTAATTTGCCGACGGGAACGATCGAATAATGACACCTTCAGATAGCTTTCCAGTGACTGGATCTGCATGCTGATGGCGGGCTGAGATAAAAAGAGTGCCTGTGCGGCCTTAGTAAAACTGCCGCTGATAACAACCTGGTTGAACGTCTTAAAATGGTCAATATCCATATTTAGGTACCAGCGGTTAGAGGTGCGTTTAACGATTCTGAATATGAATATACCGAATTAGCACAGAAAAAGCAGGGGAGCATCCGTTCGTTTTACTGGATGACGTATTCCGGAAACCGCATGAGAAAAGGTGATAATGCCTCGCTGTCTCTAAAAGCCGAAGCGCATCCACGCAAACAGGGCGTTACCATTGTTATACGTACCTGTTCCGGGGTTATAGGGGAGGCATTTGGCATTTTACACTGTCGTTCATCCCGCAGCTGCAACGGTGTAGTTCTGGCCAAGGACCAGTTGAGCGGATTCGCGTTTAAACTCTGCGCTGAAATTTCTTTTTTTCGTTGGGACACCTGTATTGTTCTGAGATGAGCATATCACCTCTGTTCAGGTGGCCAAATTCAATAAACCACTACAGTAGAAATAAAAGGGATTTTGCGAATTTAGCTAAAGGTGGTTAAGTAATAAGTAAATTAGCTCAGTCATATTATCAGGTGATAATAACCATTATTTGCAAGTAAAGAGTTAAAGTCGAAATTGCAACTTTCTGCAGGTAGACCAATGATGCTTTCTTTTGGCATCCGAAATTTTTATATTTCCGATCCAGAGGGGAATCTGCTTGAAATAGGAAGCACGAACGAGAAGTTAGGGGGCGCATGACGGAGCAGTTGCAGGCATGCTGACCTCAGCCATACAGAGGTGTCATATATGGCGATAGCCAAAACGTCTGCAGTCCCCAACGAGTTTAGTGTTGGTCCGGATAAACGTGTATCAACAGTCGGGTGTTATGCCTCAAGTAATGACACCCCTGTTAGCCTCCAAGCGGCGTAAATAACTCAATCAAGTTTTCCTCCGGATCGTACAGATGAACCACTCTCACACCCCATTCTGGCATATCCATTGGCTCGTTAATGAATTTAATCCCTTTTAACGAATAGGCCTCAAAGCTTTCATCTACATTATCAACCTCGAAACAAACCATTGATTTTTCGCGATATATTATCGTTTTTTCTCTGTCAGCATTTCCAATAATTGGTGCCATCAGATCAGAAGTAAAGATAGCAAGACCTTCTATACCTTCGGCGACTTTGAAGCTGGCATAGCAATCTTCAATATCCCAGACAGCTTCCAAACCAAGCTTCTGGGTGTAGAAATTGAAACATTTGCGGTAATCTTTGACTAACAGTCTTACATTGTTGAATTTCATATATTTTCCCTTATATTTACATAAACCACAAAAATGCAAGTTTGAGTATCTGAGCGTGACTATTAATTTGGCTTATCAGAGATAAGCTCTGTCAAAATTCAGATATATCATCCTGGTGCTCCTTTGTATTCCTGAAAGTGTGATTATTCCAGTTCAGTTCCTGTATATTCTCTCATTGAGCTTATTGTTTGCGTTGACGACATCAGATTATAGCTTTTCTTAGCAAGTTAAAAGGTGGGTATCGGACTAATAGCACAACCGTGTTTGCATTTTCCCGCTGTGACCGTCCTGCAAGTAACCTGAAAGGCGTCGGGTATTAGCACTTAACGCCTTAAGTATTATTTTAAAGTTTTTTCCGACGAACAAGTCGCCTGAAGAGGAGAACGCCCGCCTCAAGAAGCTGCATGCCGAAGCCATGCTGGATAAGGATGCACTCAATGCCGTAATGCTAAACCTAAAGTTGGCCTGGACCACGAAGTAAAACCTTACAGGCAAATAATAATCCTCAGATGTCCCTGCCGTTTTATGAATTTCATTCATAGCGGCTATTTAATGTGCGTAATTATCTTTCCTCCCGACTTCGTTAGTCTTGGTCACATGCGGACACACTCATTATGTCCTGATATGACCAGCCTGAGTGGCTGGCCAAAGGTATCGTCTGATAGGGGGTTAAATACTCTTATCGAAGAAGACGTCCAGCTTTTGCAAAGCCTTGTCGACGTACTCAGGAACCCAATACGTCTCGATATGGGTAGCGCCATCGATCAAGAAGAGTTCTTTGTCTTTTGTACCGGTGGCTTTCGCAAACGCATCTTCCGTCATATAGAGCGTGTCGGCTTTTGTACCAGCAATCATCAGCAGCGGTTTATTGATGAGATTGATATGGTCCGTAACGTCAAAACTCATCAAATCTAACAGGCTACTTGTCGTGTATTTAAACGTAGAGTTCGGGTGCGCGTGAGTTTTCCAGTAGTACTCATAGCCCTGTCGATATAAGGCAAAAGGTAACTTAGCGATCTGTTCATCAGTCAGATTGGCATCACCGGAGTACAGGACTTCACCTCCGGAAGCTTCCTGAGCACGAGCGTCAGAAGCCTGCTGAAGACGCTGCTGAATAGTATCCAGCTGTGAGTCCTGAAAACCGTTGCGGCGCACCAGGCCTGAATTAAACATGCTGATGGTTGCAATCGATTTAAACCGTTGATCCGTTTCGGCCGCAACAAGTGAATAACCGCCGCCTCCGCAAATACCCAGCAGACCGAGGCGGGAAGTATCCACTCCCGGATACTGGCTGATGTAGTCAGCCATGCCGTAGATATCCTCGATGCGATTAGCGGGTTTATCCACGCTGCGAGGCATCCCACCGCTCGCGCCCTGATAAGCCGCGTCGGCAGTAATCGTGATGTAGCCCTGTTCGGCGAGACGCTGGGCATACAATCCTGCGACCTGCTCTTTTACGCCGCCATTCGGATGTGCAACCACCACGGCAGGGTATTTTTTGGCGGGATCGTAGTTAGCAGGGGTATAGACATTCGCAGCTATCTGAATGCCATGCAGATCGTACTTCACCGGATGAATGTTGACCTTGCCTTTGACGTTCTCAGTGATGGCACCGTCATAGGCCAGGGTGAATGGATTTTTTTTGTAATCAGCCGCATTGACTGAGGTGGCTCCGGTTATTGCCGTGAGCAGTATTGCAGTTAACAGATTGAATTTCATGGTCTCTCCCGATGAGTTTCAGGCTTGCGGATTTAAATGTGCAGACTCAGGTTAGAGAGAGAGGCCTGTCAGCATCGTGACAGGTAAATAACATTTTTGTCAGCAAGCAGGCTGAGATGGCTTCATGTTTCTGACAATGCTGTCAGGTAAGCGTCAGCTTTATGTTGGCAATCAAGAGGCAGAATAAGCCCGATTGAACAGTTAAGAGGAAATCCCGTTATGCGCCTGTTGCTAGTCGAAGATGAAGAAAAAACGTCAACCTATCTCAACCGTGCGTTGAGTGAATCCGGATTTACGGTAGATGTCTCTGCAGATGGCGCTGAAGGTCTTCATTACGCGCTGGAGCTTGACTACGACGCGATAATCCTTGATGTGATGCTGCCGGGGATGGATGGCTACCGGGTACTTGAGGGGGTGCGAGCCGTCAAACAGACGCCGGTACTAATGCTCTCGGCCCGCGGTTCGGTCGACGAGCGCGTCAAAGGGCTTCGGCTTGGCGCGGATGATTATCTCCCCAAGCCCTTTTCGCTGATTGAACTGGTGGCGCGAATTCAGGCTCTGGTGCGTCGCCGCTCCACGGATGGCGCAGACATCACCCAGCTGCAAATTCACGATCTGCATCTCGACCTGCTGGCGCGCCGCGTATTTCGCGCCGGAACGCGACTGGAGTTGACCGCGAAAGAGTTTTCCCTGTTGAGTCTTCTGGCCCGGCATCAGGGGGAGATCCTGTCAAAAATGATGATTGCTGAGCAGATATGGGACATGAATTTTGACAGCGATGCCAATGTGGTTGAAGTCGCCATTAAACGTCTGCGAGCCAAAGTGGATACCCCGTTCGACGTCAAACTGTTACATACCGTTCGTGGCATGGGGTATGTCCTCGAAGTCCGGTCGGAATAAATGAAGAGGCTCAGCATGCCTAAACGTTCCATCTCCGTTCACCTGGCGCTGATGTTTGCCTTATCCGCGCTGCTGATTGTGTCCGTTATCGGTATCCTGCTGAGAAGCTCTTTGCATGACTCTTTGCAAAAGCAGATGCACAACGAACTGTTGTTCCGGGAATCATTAATGAGTCCGTGGATCGCCGCACGAACCTCGGCTGACGGCTGGTCGACGTTGGCTAATAAATTTACTCTGCTAACCAATTCTGAAGGTGAGCGCGTTCGTTACTGGATAGTGAGCGATAACCCGCGCTTTAGCATGGGGGGAATACCACCGGTGGGCGTTCAGTGGTCTTCTTTGCAGGAGGGATTTAATAAAGTGCCCGGCGCATCGGAAGGTGCATGCTCACTGTTCCTGTTAGTGAAAACCATCCCCGCCAACGGTGAAAGGCCTGAGCTGCACTATGTGGTTGCCATCGACTCTACGCCGTATATGGGCACACTTGATGCGTTCACACGGACGCTGCTGATTATTGCCGCGCTGGGCGTACTGATTGTCGCCTTACTGGGATACGTTGTTTCACGGATTGGCCTGCGTCCGGTGGGCATGCTCAGTCAGCAGGCACAACACCTTGCACCAGGTGACCATGGCCAGCGCCTGAATACCCGCGCGTTGCCCGAAGAACTGCAGCAACTGGCATCATCATTTAACGGTGTGTTAGAGCGTCAGGAAATCGCCTGGCGACAGCTCGAGAGCTTTAATGCCGATGTTGCGCATGAACTTCGTACCCCGCTGACTAACCTGATCGGCCAGACGCAACTCGGGCTATCACGGCGACGTTCACATGATGAACTGGAAGAGTTATTGGGTTCAAACCTGGAGGAGCTTGAACGCATGACGTCGATAGTTAACGACATGCTGTTCCTGTCTCATGCGCACGCGGGTGAACATGCTTCCCAGCTTACGCAAGTCTCCCTGCGAGAAGAAACCCTGAAAACAGCGGAATATGTTGAACCCTCTTTTGCTGAAAAACAGCTTTCGCTGGAGGTTGAGGGCGACGTCACGGCGCATATCGACAGGCGGCTGTTTCACCGTTCACTGGCTAATTTGCTGGAAAATAGCGCCAGGCATTCCCCCTCCAATAGCACGGTTACGGTGCGCTTAAGCGAAAAAGGCAATCAAGCTTGTGTAGACGTTTCTAACCCTGGCGATCCGATAGCGCCAGAGCACTTACACCGGCTTTTCGAACGGTTCTATCGTGTTGACACCTCCCGAGCCAGGAGTGATACCCATCATGGGCTGGGCCTGTCGATCGTCCGTGCCGTCGCCATTATGCACCGGGGAGATGTCTTTGCCCGTAGCGAGAACGGTATCAATACCTTTGGCCTGACGTTTGCTAAACAGCCTGACGCTATCCGAACCGGGAGACTGATTTCAGAGACAAAATCGGGATCTCCGCGCGCAAAGACTTCTGACAAAATTGTCAGAGAGTCGTCAGTCTGATGTCAGGCTATCTGCGCCAGAATCACTGCTGATACTCACCACGGCTGATTGAAGGAATGAAACAGTGAGAATGAAAAAGGTATTTAGCGGGTTTCTGGCGATGATGGTCATGGGGCTTCTGGGGCAGCCCGCGTTCGCATCAGAGGATTTATCCGCACACGCCCGCACGCTGATTATCTACTTTTCACAGCCAGAGGAGATGAAACCTGGTGCCGTGGATGGTTTTTCCGGGGCCAGCGTATTACAAAAAAATACGCCGGAGACCGGCAGCACGCAGTTTATTGCGCAACTGATTCAGAAGCAGACTCACGGCGACCTGTTTCGCATTGAAACCGCCACTCCCTACCCTCGCCAGCATGATGCACTTTTGCGCGTTGCCGAAAAGGAACAGCAAACGAAAGCCAGACCCTCGCTAAAAACGCCGCTCCCTGACCTGAGCGATTACGACACCATTTACGTCGGCTACCCCATCTGGTGGTATACCATGCCAATGGTGATATACAGCCTCTTTGAGCAAAATGACTTTGCAGGCAAAACGGTCGTTCCCTTTACCACCCATGGTGGCAGCAGGTTAGCCGACTCCCTGCGAGAAATTGCTCGCATGCAGCCACAGGCCAAATTAATCACTCGTGCGCTCGCGATCTCGCGCAACGATATTTCAGCTCCTGACGTACCCGCGCAGGTTGAGCAATGGGTAAAACAAGTCCAGCCACAGCGTTAATCCCTCGACATGAAGAAAATTTATATTTTCCAGGTCATGCAGGATGCGCTGATGACCTTACTTCTGCTGGTATTGATGGGATTTCACCTTCACGGTGAAATCGTGCATGAATGGGCGGGTATTATTTTTATGCTGCTCATCATGCTGCATTTATATCTTAACCGGCATCGCTTGTGGTCACTGTCGCCCAATATTCCGTTAACCATGCTGGTAGTTAACAGAATCATTAATGCAGTGACATTCGTTGTCATTCTGACCGCGATTGTCTCGGGCATGATGCTGTCCCGACATATCCTTCTGGACCAGGCGTTCCACAACCCGGCGAGCTGGGTCAGGAAAGTACACATGACGTCGGTCCACTGGGGAATGCTCATTCTGGCGCTGCATATCGGGTTGCACTGGAAAATGCTGGCGACCTTTTTCTGCCGGGTCCTGAACATCTCCAGCAATTCATTCTTTGCAAATGTCATGATGCCGGGAGTTTTTTCGCTAATCGCTCTACTGGGATTGTACGAATTACTGAACCAGGACTATCTCGATTATTTGTTGATAAAGGTCGATTTCTCCTTTTTCGATTACGATGAATCTGCCCTTCTTTTTTATCTACGCTACCTGGCCATTATTGTTTTATTTTCATTAATGACACGGTTTTCGCTTTGGTGCCTTATTTTTAGAAAAGACAAAGCAGCGTCACCATAATAAGGGTTAACTGACAGAATTGTCAGGCTGGCGTCAGTCTGACGACATCTCCCCCTGATTAGAATCATTGCAGACCCTCTCCATCATTGTAGATAAGGACGCTTTGCATGATCAGACATTTACGTTACCTCGGGCTGTTACTGCCCCTCTTTACGTTTTCATCCTGGGCGGCGGAGCAAAATCCCGCTGTCCATATCGCCACCGCCGGAAGCCAGAATGCGGTGTACGGGCCAGCAGAGAACTTTACCGGTCGCGTCCGGGTTGATCCTCTCTTCAAACCAGATAACGAAATTAGCGTTTCCGGGGCTTATGTCACCTTTGAGCCAGGTGCTCGTTCCGCCTGGCATACGCATCCGGCAGGCCAGCGGCTGATTGTGACCTCGGGAGTTGGGCTTACCCAACAAGAAGGCCAGCCGGTGCAGGTCATCCGCGCTGGCGACGTTGTCTCTTGCCCGGCGGGCGTCAAACACTGGCACGGGGCAGCCCCCGGCAGCGCAATGACGCACCTGGCGATAACCGGGATTGTGGATGGCAAAAGCGTTAACTGGATGGAGAAAGTGACAGATGAACAATACCACGCCCATTAAGGCATTAACGGCAGCGGTACTGCTGACCTTTGGTTTAGGTCTCACGGCACATGCTGCGCCCGTCAATAAAGGAGCCTCAGAAATGAACCACGAACAAACGGTTTCAGATACGCTGTCAGCTCGCCAGCAAGCCATCCCGTTGATTGCGGCATCAATGGCCAGCAGTCAGATGGATAAGCTGAATGCGGCACTGAATCAGGGGCTTGATGCAGGACTCACGATAAACGAGACCAAAGAGATTCTCGTCCAGCTTTATGCCTATACGGGATTTCCCCGTAGCCTGAACGCGCTGAATGAACTGATGAAAGTCGTCGAAGCACGTAAACAACGAGGCGTTGAAGACGTTGAAGGTAAAGAGCCGGTCGCCGCCATCCCTGTCGGAGATGAGCTTCGCCGTGTCGGTACCGCAAACCAGACTAAAATCTCCGGCGCCCCCGTCCAGGGACCTCTGTTTGATTTTGCCCCGGTCATTAATCAATTCCTACAAACGCATCTGTTCGGCGACATTTTCGCCCGCGATAACCTCGACTGGCAAAGCCGCGAGCTGGCAACGGTTGGCGCATTAGCCGCCACGCCGGGCGTTGAAGCTCAGCTGTTATCGCATACGCGAGCCAGCATGCGAGTCGGCCTGACGGCAGCGCAACTGCGCCAACTGGCACAAGTTCTTCGTGAAAATGGCGAAGAAGATGCGGCTACGCGGGCGGAACAGGCGCTGCAACGGGCGTTAACAAACAGTTAGGCGTTGGTTTGAGACGATACGGTGCTAATCCTCCACATTCATGAGTCTGCCAAATAAGGGCAATCAAAGGTGCTAAATAATTCACGCTAACAACTCAGATATGATTGAACGGCAAACATAACAGAGGATGTAATCTTGAAAACTGTCTTAAAAACGCTGGCCATCTGCGCGATGGCGGGTGGCATGGTGGCTCAGTCGGTATACGCCGAGCCGCTGGTCATTCAGGAACAAGGAAGCTTTTCTGCTGGTGGCACTATCATCACCGCACCAGGGAAATTTGACGCGAAAACGCCGCTGGACTCTGCGGGTCAAACCTGGCATGGCGATCATGCGTCTGTGTTCTACCAAATTCCGGAAAATCCGCATAAATACCCTATCGTCATGCTGCACGGCGCAGGTCAGTTCTCCCGCACCTGGGAAACCACGCCGGATGGTCGCGAAGGGTTCCAGAACATATTCCTGCGTCGTGGATTCTCAACTTATCTTGTCGATCAGCCCCGCCGGGGCAGCGCCGGGCGCACGACGGTAGAAGGTACGGTTACGCCTAAACCGGATGAACAGATGTGGTTTAACCAGTTCCGCGTTGGCGTGTGGCCGGAGTATTTTCAGGGCGTTCAGTTTTCTCACGATAAAGAAGCGCTAAATCAGTATTTCCGTCAGATGACCCCGAATACCGGGCCGTTTGATATCAATGTTATCTCTGATGCGATGTCCGCCGTCGTGGATAAATCCGGCCCGGCTATCCTTTTCACCCACTCTCAGGGTGGCGGACCAGGCTGGTACACGGCGATGAAAAACGACAAGGTCAAAGCGATTGTCGCCTTCGAGCCTGGTAGCAGCTTTGTCTTCCCGGAGAAAGAGCTCCCTGCCCCAATGCCAAGCGCGTTCGACACGCTGAAGGGTGAACCGGTGCCGATGGAGCAGTTTATGGCACTGACTAAAATTCCGATTCTGATTATTTACGGCGATAACATCCCTGATAAACCTGTCGCCATGCCCGCGCAGGACAGTTGGCGCGTACGTCTGGCAATGGCTCGCGAGTGGCGTGACGTGGTGAACAAGCATGGCGGGGATGTCACTGTGACGCATCTGCCTGAGGAAGGAATCAAAGGGAATACCCACTTCCCGTTCTCGGATCTGAATAACGTGCAGATTGCTGATATGGTGAGTAAATTCCTGAAGGAGAAAGACCTGCAATAGAAAGAGATAATATTGAGCCTTCATTATTGAGGGCTCAATACAATCATCAGTTATATCAAAAAAATAAAATGGGGGCGTGACGGTCTGTTTTGCGCAAAAATGAAAAGACAACTTCCGAACTCGCAGTGTTCATTCAGGATTTTACAAACAAGCTCATTATTCCCACTGCCAGGGCGCTATAGAAAAGCAACTGATACAGATTCGTCGGCACGTCTGTCCATTTTCTAACGATGCCCAGCGCGACCAC
>NZ_JAOWCH010000045.1:0-75006 GCF_030337065.1 Citrobacter sp. Cb004
CCGCTTCACGCCCTGAGACATTCGACAAGCTTTTTTATGGCTTCAGTAAGGGCGACTTTCGCGCTTCCAGTGCCAGCAAATACTTCGCTTCATCGTACTGGGTCTTGGTCTTCCAGCAGCGGTAAATGATCCTTATCCATTTGAAGGCCAGAGCCCGGATTGCAGACTGGTGAGATTTTCCTTTTTCTCGCAGTCCCCGATAATAAAGTCTGGCCCAGTATGATGAGTTAACCGTCTTGGCAGCCCATTCAACAAAGGTTTGCCGGACGAACTTGGCACACTGCCATCGCCAGTGAACCCAGGATTTCTGGCCACTTCGTTCTGTCACCGGTGCAATACCTGCGTAGTTTTGAATTTCTTCAGCGCTGTTAAACCGGTCACGGTTATCACCAAGTGCAGCAAGCATTCGTGGTCCCAAACACGGCCCCATGCCCGGAAGTGATTTGAACAGCCCCGAATCTGGCAATGTGTCAAACAGCGTTTCGATTCGTTCGTCATAGGTTTTGATGATTTCACTCACGACTTTAATTTGTGTCGCCAGTGCTGTTGCCATCAAAGCATTAGCCTCTATAACACTCGGGTCTGTCGTCAACGGAATGGCGTTATCAATACTCACAACACGCTGCTCGGTAAGGGCCATTGCGCGGCCACCTTTGGCATTGAGAAAGTTGCGGATCGTGTCTCGCCTGGCTCGTTTTAGTTGTTGCAGACTGGGCCATCGCATAATCAGTTCACACAATAGCAAGCTACCCCGATGTGAGAACCACTCCAGGGGCTGAGGATAATACTGTTTGAGTGTGTTGATTAGCCGGTTCACAAAACGGCGCTTATCTTCAACCAACTGACGACGCTGCTCAACCAGTTGCTGGAGTAACCGGATATCGGCATTGTCGGGTTCAATGGCTTTTATCTTTTGGGGATAACGCAGCATTAACTCTAATGCCAGCTCGGCATCCTGCGGGTCATCTTTAGCACCGCTGGGCGAGAAGGCTTGCCGGTAACGAGCCAGAGACAAAGCGTGGACGGGGAAAACGGTGATAAATGGATATTTCTGAAGAGCATACACCACGGGACCTTTCTTCAGCTCAACGGCGATAGCGATCCTGCCTTTTACCTTCTGGTGTAACTCGGTAAGCCAGACATCAAGCGCTTCCGGCGTATGTTCAATCACATGGAATGTGCGTTCACCGTTTTTAAACTGAACACAGACATCGTGCTTTTTATCTGCCCAGTCCAGACCAACGTGCGCAGCAAATTGATTAGTCTCAGTCATCACCAACTCCTTTTTATCGGGGATTGGTATGCATTCCACGCTCTTCGAAAGAAATATAGCCAGCAGTTATCTGCATGCCCTGAGTATTCGTTAGCGAACGTGGAGCACCTACTGGCTCGAAAGAAAAGCGGCGATCATCGCATGATTCTCGCTCAATATTCGTAACCAGTAAGCGCATACCCTGAATCACTTCAAAGTGTAATTCTCAGGGTGCGAATGACTATATTTCGCTCAAGCATATTCTGCTGTTTCTGGTCACGCTGTGCGTGATCGGCAACGCCATCTTCACCCTCTCCTCCTCATATTTAATGCTGGCGGTGGGCAGGCTGGTTTCCGGCTTTCCACACGGCGCTTTTTTTGGCGTTGGCGCGATTATCCTGTCGAAGCTGGCCCGTCCGGGAAAAGTCACCGCCGCCGTCGCGGGCATGGTTTCGGGTATGACCGTTGCTAATCTGGTTGGCATTCCCATCGGCACCTGGCTGAGCCAGGAATTTAGCTGGCGCTACACGTTTCTGCTGATAGCCGTCTTTAATATCGCCGTGATGGTCTCGATAACTTTTTGGGTACCCAACATCAGCGATGAAGCAAAAGGGAAACTGCGCGAACAATTTCACTTTTTGAAAACCCCCGCCCCGTGGCTCATCTTTTCCGCCACCATGTTTGGTAACGCCGGGGTTTTCGCCTGGTTCAGCTACGTCAAACCGTACATGATGTTCATCTCCGGCTTTTCCGAAGCGCTGATGACCTTCATCATGATGCTGGTAGGATTGGGGATGGTGTTGGGAAATCTGCTGAGCGGTCGCCTTTCTGGCCGCTATACGCCGCTGCGTATTGCGGTAATAACCGACTTTGTAATTGTGCTGGCTCTGCTGCTGCTCTTTGCCTTTGGCGGGATCAAAGCCGCGTCGCTGATCTTCGCCTTTATTTGCTGCGCGGGCCTGTTTGCCCTGTCGGCGCCGCTGCAAATTTTGCTGCTGCAAAATGCTAAAGGGGGTGAGCTGCTGGGTGCGGCTGGGGGGCAAATTGCCTTTAATCTCGGCAGCGCGATTGGCGCCTGGTGCGGTGGTATGATGCTGACGCTGGGCTTTGCC
Organism: Citrobacter sp. Cb004; assembly: GCF_030337065.1. Taxonomy (NCBI): domain Bacteria; kingdom Pseudomonadati; phylum Pseudomonadota; class Gammaproteobacteria; order Enterobacterales; family Enterobacteriaceae; genus Citrobacter; species Citrobacter sp. Cb004. Next base: position 2,365 of record NZ_JAOWCH010000045.1, read on the forward strand.
TACAACTACGTGACGTTGCCGGCGGCGCTGCTGTCGTTTTCTGCGATGTCGTCGCTGCTGCTCTATGGTCGCCTGAAGCGCAGCGTATCCCGGATGACTCCCGCTGCCGGATAGCCTCTGCGCTACCCGGCAACGCGAATATTACTCCTGCGGCCACAACCAGGCCGCGCCGCGCACGCCGCTGGAGTCACCGTGCAGCGCCTTGCGTAGAGGCGTTTCGCACTCGCCGCCAAAGACAAACTGTTTAATCAACGTTGGCACGTTTTGATACAGTCGGTCGACATTGCTCATTCCACCGCCCAGCACGATTACGTCCGGATCGAGAATATTCACCACATGTGCCAGTGATTTCGCCAGACGCAGCTCGTACCGACTCAACGCCTGTTCCGCCAGGGTATCCCGGGCATTAACAAGACTGATAATTTCACTGCCCTTGAGCGGCTTACCGCTCAGACGCTGGTAGTCGGTGGCAAAACCGGTTCCGGAAATGAAGGTTTCAATACAGCCTTGCTTGCCGCAATAGCAGGGCACTTCCTGCCGATAACGCAGTTCGTCTTCGTCCATCCACGGCAGCGGATTATGCCCCCACTCGCCCGCAGTACCGTTCCCGCCCGTGTGCGCCCGGCCGTTCAGCGCCACTCCAGCGCCACATCCTGTACCGATAATCACCGCAAACACGGTTTGCGCCCCCGCCGCTGCACCATCAACGGCTTCAGAAACCGCCAGGCAGTTGGCATCATTTGCCAGCCGCACTTCGCGATTCAGACGCGTACTCAGGTCTTTGTCAAAAGGTTGCCCGTTAAGCCAGGTCGAGTTGGCATTCTTCACCACTCCGGTGTAGGGCGAAATTGAACCGGGAATGCCCATCCCGACGGTTCCCGACTGCCCGGTGGCCTTTTCCGCCATCTCCACCAGCGCGGCGATGGTTTCTATCGTTTGCCGATAATCATCACGCGGCGTGGGCAGGCGATGGCGAAAAAGCTGTTCGCCTGCATCGCCAAGCGCGATAACTTCCGTTTTCGTACCGCCTAAATCGATACCTATACGCACTGTTTGCTCCTCTTCCCGATTAACAATGCAAGCATAGCGACAATTCGCTATCATGCCCGCTGGATTTAACGACAAGGCCGTGGAAATTATCATGCTGTGGTTCAAAAATTTAATGGTTTACCGTCTTAGCCGCGATGTTTCTTTGCGTGCCGAAGAGATGGAAAAACAGCTGGCATCAATGACGTTCACCCCTTGCGGTAGCCAGGATATGGCAAAAATGGGCTGGGTTCCGCCGATGGGATCGCACAGCGATGCATTAACGCATACCGCCAATGGCCAAATTATTATCTGCGCCCGCAAAGAAGAAAAAATTCTGCCGTCGCCGGTTATCAAACAGGCGCTGGAAGCCAAAATTTTCAAACTGGAAGCTGAGCAAGGTCGCAAACTCAAGAAGACCGAAAAAGACTCGCTGAAAGATGAAGTTCTGCACTCATTGCTGCCGCGCGCCTTTAGCCGTTTCAGCCAGACGATGATGTGGATCGATACCGTCAACGATCTGATCATGGTTGATTGCGCGAGTGCGAAGAAAGCCGAAGATACGCTGGCGCTGCTGCGTAAGAGTCTCGGTTCGCTGCCGGTCGTTCCGCTGACGATGGAAAACCCCATTGAGCTGACGCTGACCGAATGGGTTCGTTCCGGTACAACGGCACAGGGATTCCAGTTACTGGATGAAGCCGAACTAAAAGCGATCCTTGAAGACGGCGGCGTGATCCGCGCGAAAAAGCAGGATCTGGTCTGCGACGAAATCGCCGTGCATATCGAAGCGGGCAAACTGGTCACCAAGCTGGCCCTTGACTGGCAGCAGCGCATTCAGTTCGTGATGTGTGACGACGGCTCTATTAAGCGTTTGAAGTTTAGCGACGAGCTGCGCGATCAGAACGAAGATATTGACCGCGAAGATTATGCTCAGCGTTTTGATGCCGATTTCATCCTGATGACGGGTGAACTGGCGGCGCTGATTAAAAGTCTGGTGGAAGGATTAGGCGGCGAAGCGCAACGTTAAGCCGTACTTACCGAATGGCGGCACAATGTCGCCATTCGTCATTTCTATGCTTACAGATAGCGGCAAAGATAGGATGTTGGCTCTGCCACCTGCAGATGAAACTCGCTGTTGCCCGGTACGTTGAACACGTCCCCTGCGGCATACACCTTCCACTCGGTTTCACCCGGCAGCAGCACGTTCAGTGCGCCGCTAACGACAGTCATCTCTTCAGGCGCCGCAGTACTAAAGGTATATTCGCCTTCAGCCATCACGCCAACACTGGCGCGGCCAGTACTGCTGCTGGTAAAACCGATCGATTTTACTTTGCCGGAAAAGTATTCATTACTTTGAAGCATACAACTGGCCCTATCTCGTGATTAAGTTGAGAACCAATATAGGGGGCTGACGTTCCACCTGTCACGCAAAATTACGCCAACAGTTCCGAAGCCAGTCGGGCAATCAACACATTAGACAGAAGAACCGGGACATCCAGCGATTTTTGCAGTAAATCGCGATGGCGTTGATTGAACCCCAGACAATCCAGCATGATCACATCCGCGCCTTGCTCCAGCAGTTCTTTCCCGGCATCAATCAATTGTTGTTCGCTACCTTCGATCGGATTCGCCACGGCATACACTGGTGGAGTTTGTAACACCTGCCATTTTTGCGTCTGGGCTTTGAGCAATTCGGTGACGGGGACAATAACCCCGACCTGATGCCCATCGACAATCGAGGCCACCAGCGGGGGGATAATACGTAACGGCTCCAGCAGAATACTATTGCGGGCGGTCAGGCGAGCGATTGAGGCGGTACTCATCAGCAGGATCACGTCAAAGCCCTGGTTATCCAGCACCTCCACGATACTTTGCAGCGAGCGCTCTACCTTCTGGCGTGAGACATGCGCAAGTTGGTGGTCGCTGAGCAGCGTTAATAAAGGCTCGTCACCGGGCGAAACGCCGTACTCAGCCATCACATCTTCTCGCCGCATCTGTCCAAGCAGACTGTGGTGAGTAATGTACTGTTCATCGATATATTCCGTCAGGAGCGGTAACACCTCACACATCGGCACCACGCCAATCGTGAGGATAGCCAACGACGCACTCATTTGTTGCTCCACCATCTTCTTACTTTGCTGTGAAATCCCGGGCAAGTGCCGGGCGCTGACCTGCGCTACAAATGCTCAAAAGCGTAGCAGTTGATCGGCGGTGTATTGTGTAAAGATTCCAAATCATTCCGGTACTGGATTGTTATTGCTTAATTTTCAATTTTAACTGTATACGGCGAAATTTAAGAAAATGTGATGAACGCCCGTCCTGGCACTTTTCAGACTCGTGCCAGGACGGTGCTTAATATCAGGTTTTATCGGGGTCTTCGTAGCGTTTTTTGGCATCCATGGCTTCCTGCGCAGAAGGATGCTCACTGATCAACGTATTCGGTTTAGGGTGATCGGCTCGAAGTTGATACCAGGTTACCGTCTGGCCTGGCGTCCCCTTTTCAACCGTAACAATGGTCGCTTGACGTGGGTAAGGTGGTTTTGTCGGCATAGTTCTTCCTTTTCACTGGATGAACATTAAGTATAGACACCGCCCTGTAACCGTGGCGCTGCCTGCGCCAGTATCTCAAGAATGTCTTCCACCACCTGCGCAGGTTTATGGGTGGCATCAACGATGTAGTGCGCAGCTTCACGGTACAGAACATCGCGCTGGGCGAGCACTTCCTGCACCTCTTCAGTCAACGGCTTACCGGTTAAGGTTGGGCGCAATCCCTCTTCAGGCGTGGCCTCCAGACGATCAACCAGTACTGATACCGGCGCGCTTAAATAGATAACCACGCCGTGGCTGCGCATGTAATGACGATTAAATTCGGTAAGAATGATGCCGCCGCCGGTCGCAACAACCGTCGCCGGGGCTGTGACGGCCTGCAGAGCGCTCGTCTCCTGGGCACGAAACCCTTCCCATCCTTCCCTTTCGACGATCTCCGCCACGGTCATCTGCACGTGCGATTGCAACCAGCGATCGGTATCGACAAACTGGAAATCGATAGCCTTCGCCAGCGCCATACCGGTAGTTGTCTTACCACACCCCCGGGGGCCAACAAGATAAAGAGGTTGCGTCATTACAGAAATTCCCCAGGGAGCCGCGAGCGAGCGGGATCTGATGCGGTTAAAGATATAATCATATCACCAAACTAGTACATCGCCAAAACGTAAAGAAAAAATTACATATAGGGTAGCTGTACCTATTAACCCCTACTATAACAAGAATTCACCATGAATAAAGTGTAAATAATAAATTACACGCTTTATTTTCTACGCTGTACTTCCAGCCACCACTTATCAAGCTCAGCAGCAAAATGCTGCCTGTCTCGTGGTGAAAGGCTGTCCGGCCCGCCGGTCTGAATACCGCTGGCGCGTAGCGTATCCATAAAATCACGCATCATCAGACGCTCACGGATCGTGGCTTCGGTATAACGTTCACCGCGCGGATTAAGCGCCGCCGCACCTTTTTCAATGACTTCTGCCGCCAGCGGGATATCCGCTGTTATCACTAAATCACCGGCATTACACTGGCGCACAATCTCGTTATCCGCCACGTCAAACCCAGCGGGAACACGTAATGTGCGGATAAACCGCGAAGACGGGACGCGCAAACTTTGGTTGGCTACCAAAATAAGCGGCATCTGCATGCGCTCAGAAGCGCGGTACAAAATATCTTTAATCACATTCGGACACGCATCGGCATCCACCCATATTGTCATAATTTCTCCCCACTGATGTGCAGTTGCACATTGTCGCGTGCTTTTACTTGCAGGCAAAGTGCTGTTTATCCTTCTGCACATATTCAATCCGCGCTAAGCTTAGCTTTCCCAGGTAAAACAATGAATATCACGCATAGGGAGTGACAAAATGGACAAGAAAATCGGTTTTATCGGCTGCGGTAATATGGGCAAAGCGATACTTGGCGGCATGATCGCCAGCGGCCAGGTTCTCCCCGGACAAATCTGGGTTTACACCCCTTCCCCCGATAAAGTCGCTGCATTGCACGACCAGTACGGTATTAATGCGGCGCAGTCTGCGCAAGAGGTCGCGCAAATCGCTGACATCGTTTTTGGGGCCGTAAAACCAGGCATCATGATTAAAGTGCTGAGCGAAATTACCTCCAGCCTGAACAAAGACTCCCTGGTCGTCTCGATTGCCGCTGGCGTCACCCTCGATCAGCTCGCCCGCGCGCTGGGCCATGACCGTAAAATCATTCGCGCGATGCCAAACACGCCGTCACTGGTGAATGCCGGAATGACTTCCGTCACGCCGAACGCCTTAGTCACGCCAGAAGACACCGCCGACGTGCTGAATATCTTCCGCTGCTTTGGCGAAGCGGAAGTCATTGCGGAGGCAATGATTCATCCGGTCGTTGGCGTTAGTGGTTCAGCCCCGGCCTATGTGTTTATGTTTATTGAAGCGATGGCGGACGCCGCCGTGCAGGGTGGCATGCCTCGCGCGCAAGCTTATAAATTCGCGGCGCAGGCAGTAATGGGGTCGGCAAAGATGGTGCTGGATACGGGTAAACATCCCGGAGAACTGAAGGATATGGTGTGCTCGCCTGGCGGAACCACCATTGAAGCGGTACGCGTCCTGGAAGAACGAGGTTTTCGTTCATCAGTGATTGAAGCGATGATTAAGTGCATGGAGCAGTCGGAAAAACTCAGCCGCTCCTGAGTTAACACCGCCGGACGTCAGGCCGCCGCCTCAGTGCGGTTACGTCCGGAATTCTTTGCTTTGTAGAGCGCCATATCCGCCGACTTTAACCATTCTCGATAATGCTCGGTTTCTGCGGTCAGCGGCGCAACGCCCACGCTGATCCGCAGAGCAACCTGCGGCGCGCAGGATAAACGCAGTTGACCAAGTCGTTCGTGAACACGAGACATCGCCGCAATCGCGCTGGTTGCCGGCGTGCCGCACATAATCACCGCAAACTCATCACCGCCAAAGCGCCCGATCACGTCGCTACCGCGTAAGGTCATCTGCAACTGGCGGGTCAACGCGACAATCGCCTGGTCCCCAACGTCGTGACCCCAGGTATCATTGATGCTCTTAAAATGGTCGATATCGATAATCAGTAACGTGGCGTCACGCTGGTAGCGGCGGCAATTATCAAATTCATTACGCAGTAACAGTTCCCAATGGCGGCGGTTATACACCCCAGTCATGCCATCTCGCGTACTCATCACCTGTAAACGGCGTTTATGTTCCGCCAGCTTGATGACCGTCTGGTAACTGACCCAGGCAAACAGCAGCGGATAAATCACCAGTACCGGCAGCGTCAATAGCACGCTAAGTTGAGTACTGCTAAAAGCGACGGAGATATCGGTTAACTGTAACGTCACCAGGCATGAAACCATCATCAAAACGGCGCCTGCGATGAATATTCGCATCCCGCCTGCGCCCATCAGGTTGATGCAGATAATCATCAGCAGCGCCGTGGATGGCAACAGGTTTACGCCCATAATCCCTATCCACATACCGGCAAGAATGGCATCGGCTTTTAAGTTGGTAAATTCGCTATGCAGAGGATCGTCGGCTTTGCTGGCCAACTGCCAGGCCAAATGCGGCCAGACAAACGCCCATCCCACCAGTAATAGCCACCAGCCACCGGTAATGGGCTGAGCAACTAATACCGACGCGATAGGGAAAAACATTCCCCCCAATCCCACCGCTCGCGGCAGCCTGATTCGTCGGGCGAATCGCAGACCGGAACGTTGGTGGTCATTTTGATGAAGCGATAAAAATGCTTCATTCGGGACGACCTTCTTTTGATAAAAGTTTTCATCATTCATTGTATTTGGGAATATTCTGAAACAAATTTCCCAAATTATAGGAAGGGGTCTGGTGGCGGAAGTATGATATTTCGGGTGAGCGATTTTACCTGCTCACCCGTAAGTGCTACGCAGATTTCTTCAGGCAAGCGCTCATAAATTTATTACGATCATCACCTTTCAGAGACTGCTCCGTCGCCTTAACGTTACATTCACGCATTTTTTGCTGCTGCGGCGTCAGGCTCTTTTCCTCCGGCGCAGATTTACTGTTTTTCAGGCAATCACTCATATATGTCTTACGCGCATCCCCTTTTAAGGTCTGCGCCGTTGCCTGCTGATTGCAGGTGGTCATACGCTGTTGTTGCGGGGTTAAAGTCTTCTCGGCAGCACCGACGGTAGTTAAAAAAATCAGACCAAAAAGCAGCGTCATTAATAATGTAATTTTCATAGCATCCTTCTTTTCTGAACGACAACACACAGGTAAGTTTGGCTGCTAACGATAAAAATACCACCCGGCGGCAAAAGTATTGCCGCCGGGCGTCGGGTTATTTCAGTCCTAACGCCGCTTTCATGGTGTAAAACAGGTCGGTTTGATCGGTCAGGCCGACCACATTCGCCGCATGCGGGCCATAGGCTGCAATTCGCAGTTGGCTGCCGGTGTGCTCCTGAGATTCCTCTTCAGAGTTGCCGTAGCTGATGACCATAACCGCGCCATCTTTGGTGTTCAGCGCCTGGGTCAGGCCTGGTGCTTTGGTATCCGGCGCGACAATCTGGCTGGCATGTGCGTGGTCAGCGGTTACCACCACTAGGGTGTTGCCATCTTTCTTCGCAAAGGCAAGCGCGCGCTGTACCGCCTCGTCCAGATCGACCGTTTCACCAATCTGTCCGCACGGGTTGGCGGCGTGGTCCTGTTTATCGATTGACGCCCCTTCCACTTGCAGGAAGAAGCCTTTCTCATTTTTGCTTAACAGCTCAATCGCTTTATCCGTCATCTGCGCCAGCGTTGGCACGCTGTCGTCACGCTTTGGATTTGGCGTACAGGTCACAACCGGCTTATCCAGATTGCCATGATAAGACGCTTTCGGACCTTCCCAGCGCACGGGCATATTGCCGTCAGAGAACAGGCCCAGCAGCGGTTTATTCTGATTAGCTTCGGTAATCGCCGCCAGCGTCGCGGTATCACTCACCATCTGATAACCGCGGGCCAGGGCTTGTTCACGCAACGTTTTACCCTGCCACTCGCCCGCCGCAGCGGTTTCCGCAAACGTTTTGGCCCCGCCGCCCAGCGTAACGTCAGCCCGGGCATTGAGTAATTGTTCGGTGATTGACCCTTTACCGCCTTTTTCCAGCGCATTGGTTGGGCATTTTTCACGTGTCACGCCTGGGCCATAGCACTTACGCGAAGTCACATGGGCAACCAGCGCCGCCGGGGTAGCATCCTGCAATTCAGCGGTAGAAACGTTGCCCGTTGCCAGCCCCGCCGCTTTTGCCATTTCAAGAATTGTGGCGTGATCTTTTTCATGAATATCAACGCCCAGCGCGCCATTATAGGTTTTCACACCGGTGGTCCACGCCGTCGCGGATGCCGCAGAATCCGTCACATAATCGGGTTTACCCGTTTTCTTATCCAACGCATAGTGCGTGTATTGTCCGGTCAACGGTAAAGCATCAATCCCTTTAAAAAAGCCGCCTGCGCCTTCGGCATAATTTCGCGCGGCCGTTATTTCTGAGTCACCCATCCCATCGCCAATCAATAAAATAATATTTTTGGCAGGTTTATCGCTCAGAGATTCGCGCAGAGCCGCCGTTTGATCGGCAGACAATCGGCGGGCGCCGCCCGGCGTGGTGATATCACCCTGAGCGGCACGATTATCCATAACCGCTATGGCAGAGGTTTCTGCATTAATAACCGGGGTAAACAGCAAAGGTAACAGGGCAATAGCGAGTGCGCTTTGTTTCACTTTATTTTCTCCATGTATAAATACGGTAAAATTAAAACAAAGCGACTATAAGTATTTGATGTGACACTTTTATGATAATTTGTGGATGACGCACCACGGATTACTCAAAACGCTTTTGGCACACTCTCGCCAGCGTTATGAACGTTGGTCAGAAACGCAGGCATACGGCCTTCTCCAGCCAAAGCCCCCTCAATTTGGCGAATAAATATTTGCCGATCGTTACACGTCATATTGCGCAGCATTTCGATGATTACCTGCTCCAGCGTTTCAACCTGCGCCGTCAGTTCTTGCGACTCTTCTTCTTTTTGGGCGAGCTTAAGTAACAACTCAGTAACGAGATTTTTCATTTACGTATTCCCTTAACCAAATATAGGCCACGTTATCATTAAGACTCACAACTGCCTAGAGGATGAAAGTTGTATTTTCATAAGAAATAAAACGTTTTGCGAAAACAATCACAACACAAAATAAGGGAGAATGAGTCTTAGCGCAGAATTTCTCCATATAAAAGGATAAAGGGATTAATAATCACCTGGATATATAAATGCATAATGATGGATTAACAACGCTGACGGGCAGCGTTGTTAATCAGGTACTCAGCGTGCGCAGCGCCGACGTCGCAACGCGATAGCCAGTTGCCAAATGTTGATAAGCACAATGCACGCCGTGGCAATAAACACCCAGCGAAAGCCCGCCATTGCCGAAACCGTTGCCCCCATTAATGGCCCGGCTACGTTGCCGAGATACATAAATGACTGGTTATAACCAAAAATGCGCCCGGTTATCTGGTCGCTGGAGTATTTCACCAGCAGCGTCTGCACCGCGGGCAACATCGCGCCGTCGGCAAAGCCGAGCAGAAAACGTAAGATCCCCAACTGCAACGGCGTAGTGACCCATGACATGGCGAAAAACAACACGACGGCGAAGATTAACGTTGCCATTAAAATCCGCTCGGTCCCAATACGATCGCCTAATTTACCTAGCCGGGGCGCAGAAATCAGCGCCGAGATGCCCGGAACCGAAGCAATCAGCCCGCTGAGAAAGGCAATATTAGAACTGTCTGGGACCATTGATTTAATAAACAGCGCCAGAATCGGCCCAATTGAGCCGTTACACAACTGGATCACCATCGTAGTAAAAAACAGGCTGATCACCAGCGCCGGATAAGGCAGCGAGGCAAAGACGGCCTTCCCGCTCAGGCGTTCGCTTTTTTTGATTGTCGGGCGCACACCTTCTTTGATTAAGAACAGCGTGACCAGAAAACTCACTACCAGCAAAGCCGCGGTAATACAGAATACCGCCCGTAAGCCAACATGGTCGGCAATAAAGCCCCCCATCAGTGGTCCGCCAATAACGCCGCTAATTTGCGCCGTCGAGAGCGTACTCAGCGCCCACCCGCTGCGTTCGCGCGGAACCTGTGAGGCTACCAGCGCCATCGCATTGGGAATATAGCCAGACGTTAACCCCATGACCCCACGCAGCAGAAAAAGCTGCCAGACGTTAGTGGCAAAGGCCTGCAGTAAAATCGCAATCGCCATGCCCAAAGAGGCCCGCAGCAGCATCAGCTTGCGTCCTTTACGGTCGGCTAAACTCCCCCACATCGGAGAGACGATGGCTGAAATCAGGAAGGTGACGCTAAACGTTAAGCCGGACCACATTGAGAGTGCTTCATGGGAGCTTACCCCCAGTTGGGAGATATAGAGCGGTAAAAAAGGTAGGATTTGGCTGATTGCCAGGCCGGTGAAAAAGCAACCGAACCATACGGAAATGAGGTTGACTCTCCAGGATTCCATAGGGACTCATAACGATAAGTAGCTGAAAACTGTGATTAGCTTAACAAATTACTTAGCAAAATAAGGGTCCACAGGTGCGATATATCACAGTTTAGGATTTTATCTTCCCGCTCATCATATTTGTGATATACCTCACATCAAGCCCACAATATCAGCAGGGGTTTATGCTCCGCGTCCGTTCTGCGCGTTTGCGCTTATCTGTTCCTCTGTTGCCCATCAAAACAATCTGCCAGAAGCCGAGGAAACCTGCGTTTTGTCGTGGTAATGTATGTGCTTTGCATTCATGGAATGGGTTTTTAAGATGGCAAAGTTGCGGGTAGGAATCGTATTTGGTGGTAAATCAGCGGAACATGAAGTGTCATTGCAATCGGCAAAAAATATTGTCGATGCCATCGACAAGACTCGCTTTGACGTTGTGCTGTTAGGTATTGATAAGCAAGGACAATGGCACATTAGCGATGCCAGTAACTATCTGCTCAATTCAGATGATCCAGCGCATATTGCGCTGCGTCCTTCCGCGACCAGCCTGGCTCAGGTCCCGGGTAAACAAGAGCACCAGTTGATCGATGCGCAAAACGGTCAGCCACTGCCAACGGTCGATGTTATTTTCCCGATCGTACACGGCACGTTGGGTGAAGATGGCTCTCTGCAGGGTATGCTGCGCGTGGCGAATCTGCCGTTCGTCGGTTCTGATGTCCTGGGTTCTGCGGCCTGTATGGATAAAGACGTGACCAAACGTCTACTGCGCGATGCCGGATTAAACATCGCGCCATTTATTACGCTCACTCGCGCCAATCGCAACCGCATCAGCTTTGCCGAGGTGGAATCCCGCCTTGGCCTGCCGCTGTTTGTAAAACCAGCCAACCAGGGCTCGTCCGTTGGCGTCAGTAAAGTGACCAGCGAGGCGCAATACAATCAGGCCGTCGCGCTGGCATTTGAATTCGACCATAAAGTCGTGGTGGAGCAAGGGATCAAGGGCCGCGAGATCGAATGCGCGGTGCTGGGCAACGATCAACCGCAGGCCAGTACCTGTGGCGAGATCGTGCTGAACAGTGATTTTTACGCTTACGACACCAAATACATTGACGATAACGGTGCCAAAGTGGTTGTTCCGGCAGCGATCGCACCGGAAGTTAACGATAAGATCCGCGACATTGCTATTCAGGCTTATCAGGCGCTGGGCTGCGCCGGTATGGCGCGCGTGGACGTTTTCTTAACCGCAGAGAACGATGTTGTGATCAATGAGATCAACACGCTGCCGGGCTTTACCAACATCAGCATGTATCCAAAATTGTGGCAGGCGAGCGGCTTAGGGTATACCGATTTGATCACTCGCCTGATCGAACTGGCGCTGGAACGTCATGCGGCGGATAGCGCGTTGAAAACCAGTATGTAAACCCGCCTGGATGCCTGATCGATAGCTATTGGGCATCCTTTGCTTCTTCTTCATCTTCCACGCGGCGACGGATAATTAATCCGGCCAGCCAAAAGCTAATCACCCACGTCACCAACCCCACCGCATAGGTCTGCCATCCCTGCGCTTCAAAACCCAGTAAGCCGACCACACCGTTCAGAATAAAGATAAGCCCAATAGCGAAGGCATAGTAGTGCCAGTCTCGGCGAATTTTAACAGGCAGGTTCATAACGGCTCCGGTGGAAATACAACGTGAAAGCGCATCCTCGCACATTTCCTCATAGACGTCTGTGGCCTGTGCGGAATTTCTGAAATGTAACTTGATTTCACTTAAGGTTACTTAATTGTGACAATCAGCAAAAAACCGAGATCCAGGAATAATCTCTACCTGAAATTACCATCATTCTGATATTGACATTGCCGATCACCTGTCAGACTCACTGTCAGTTCCAGGCATCACGTCAAAAAAAGCAGGTTATTTCCGGAGGTCTTTATGGCTGATTTTACGCTCTCAAAATCCCTGTTTAAGGGCAAGCATCGGGATACCTCCTCCCTGCCCGGCAACATTGCGTATGCCGTATTTGTGCTGTTTTGCTTTTGGGCAGGCGCGCAGGTTTTAAATCTGTTGGCCCACGCTCCCGGCATCTATGAACAGCTGATGCAGTTGCAAATGCAAGAGACAGGACGCCCACGAGTTGAAATTGGCTTAGGCGTCGGTACCCTTTTTGGGCTGGTCCCTTTCCTTGCCGGAAGTCTGATTCTTGGCGCCATCGCGGCATTCGTGCGCTGGCGCCGCCGTCATCATAATGATGACTGACCCATACATTTCGCTCGACGATCGTCCACGCGTTTCGCAAACCACGCGGTAGTCAGATTACGTGTAATCTTCGGGCTTTCCAGCTGAATGCCTGGCAGCATTTCACGGGGTAGCGCTTTCCCGCTCTTCGCTTCCGCCAGCTTATAGACCTTCTCGTACAGCGCGGTATCCTCAAAGGTCAGACTGTCACCTTTTTGCAGTTGACGGTGGATCTCACTCTCGCTCATCCCCAGCTTCCCGGCCAGTTTACGTACCGCCAGCTCGGTTTTGCCCGGCTCGCTGCTGCCGTAGAGAATCAAATCACCATCCATCGCCAGCTTCACTCCGCTGGCTTTACTGACCGCATTCTGGAAAGCCGCATTGCGACTGGCATACCATCCCGCATTGAAATCAGCGAAACGGAAGATTGGCGCGCTGTAATTCGCCGGGTAGTTAAGCAGATGATACGTACCGAACCACAGCCCACCGCGGCGGCTGAACACTTCCTGACGTACTGTTCCCGCCATTTTCCACGGATACCCGTCGGCGTGCTGCTCGGCAAACGCGATACTGACCTGCATTGGCCCACCGGTATGTACCGGATTAAGCGAACCAAACAGCGTCTGCCCCATCGGTACCATATTGATAAAATCATCAAAAATGGCGCTAAGCTGTTTTTCCGTTTTCACCGTATCCAGACGCTCGCTGTAGCTTTTCCCCGTTGGCGAGTTAATCTTCAGTGCGGTATGCACCACAAACTGCGGGATATGCATACGCTCGGCGCGCCGGTCGATCTCTTTCCAGGCGATTTTACTTAAGTTTGGAACGGCCGGATCCGCCTGATAGTTTGACTCCTGTTGCGCGACCGCCAGCACCGAACAGATATTTTCAACCGTCGGCGCCAGCTTCTGGCTTTCAAACGTCTTCGCTAAATCCTGCGCCCATGCGTCCCGGTCTTTCACGCTGGCGGGCATTTTCTGGCGCACCACGCTCGCCACATCGACGGCTTTCTCCCCTTTTTTTAGCGGCTGCGCGGGTTGGCTACTACATCCCACCAGCACCAGAGCGGCCAGACCGGACAAGGGGTAAAGACGGGAAACCGTCGACATAACATCTCCTTTTTTATTAACTAAGCGTATGGGTAACTTCCTGAATATCCTGGCCATCAAGCTCACGTTCAAAGCTGCGCAGACGCTTATAAATAGACATCAGTTCGACTAACGTTGTCCAGGAGTTAATCAAATACTGGAACGAGCCGCGCACCTGGCCAAACACGTTGGTGATTTGCGTCATCAGGCCGAGCGTAATCGTACCGGCAACAATCGACGGGAACAGCAGGAACAAGCCGAAAACGTTATCAACCTGCAGGTATAGAATACGGGCGATATTGAAGTACATATAGTGAAAATAGAGGCGGAAGTAGTTCTGGCGCACCGCATGGAACAGTTCACGCACCGTCGGCGGGGTCGCACGATTAGCGTCATCTTCGCCGTAAACCAGTTCTTTACGGTAAGCAGCTTCCACGCGCTGGTTTTTAAACTCCAGCCCCGGAAGTTTGATGCCGACTACCGCCAGCAAGCCGGTTCCCATCAGCGACCAGACAATCGCGGCAATCACCAGGCCATAAGGAACATGTCCAACAATGGGCAGGTCCGGCACATGGGCTGAGAGAGTGACCAGGACAGGTAAGAAGGCAATCAGCGTCATAATCGCATTGATAAAGCTGACCCCCATATTTTCAAGCGTGGAGGCAAAACGCATGGTATCTTCCTGCACACGCTGCGCCGCGCCTTCGATATGACGCAGATGCTGCCAGTGCGCCATATAGTGTTCGTTCATTGCGGTACGCCAGCGGAATACATAGTGGCTGACGAAGAAGTTGTTCATCACCCCAATGACCACGGCAATCAGCGCAATGCCAAGAAAGATGCCTACTTCATGATAGAACTGCTCAATCTTCACCTTATGCGGCGCACTCAACGCGGATTGAATCAGATCATAGAATGGCGCATACCAGGCGTTGACGGCGACGCCAACTTCAACCAGAAACCAGGTCACGAAAATAATCAGCGACGTGCCCAGTATGGACCAGTACTGCCAGCGGTGCGGGCTGTAGATAAACCAGAACAGCGCGAACACACCAACACAAAGGATGTAATACGCATAAAAAATCAGGTAATCCAGTGACCAGAATCGGGCCGCGCTAATCGGTACGTCTCCCGACGCGCCGGTAATATGCGCAACCCAGGCTCCCCCACCTCCTTGCCAGAATACAACGGCGACCAGTGCCCAAATAAATGCCGAAATAAAGAACGGCCCCGGCTTTGGGAAAAAAGACTTAAACATAGTGCTCTCCTGCTAACTTCTTATCGTTATGACGACTGCTGTGTATTTGCCACCGTGGAGTGCGGTGGCCAGACGGCTTACGCCCAAAAACACAAGCTGAAACCGACAAGTGTGACCAAAACCGCGGCACTTAGTTCGCACCCGGGTATGAAGAATTGTTTCTGTGATTTTCACACTCGACAACGTTCCAGCAAGTGCAGATTATCACAGCGTGAGATCACAAAAGCGAACATCCGTAATCCGGTAAACGCTCGCGTTTACTCATCGTTACGTTTTTCACACTATCATTGGCTGATAAGCGCTTTGCAATACGCCGATGAGTAGTATAAATACGCATACGCACGACATCCTTTTTCACTTTCTCTAACTCATGGACACCACCGTTGAAACGTAGTCTGCTTTTTTCTGCCGCGCTGTGTGCGGCGTCATTGACATCTGTCCAGGCGGCACAGCCTATAACCGATCCGGTCTTCGCCTCTGATATCGTCGATCGTTATGCCGACCATATATTTTACGGCAGCGGTGCTACGGGGATGGCGCTCGTGGTGATTGATGGTAACCAGCGCGTATTTCGCAGCTTCGGCGAAACACGCCCTGGCAATAACGTTCATCCGCAGCTGGATTCCGTTATTCGAATTGCCTCTATTACTAAATTAATGACCAGCGAAATGCTGGTGAAATTACTCGATCAGGGTACGGTTAAACTCAACGATCCATTGAGCAAATATGCGCCGCCTGGCGCGCGCGTGCCAACTTATCAGGGCACGCCGATTACGCTGGTGAATCTGGCGACGCATACCAGCGCGCTACCGCGCGAACAACCTGGCGGCGCGGCGAAGCGCCCAGTGTTTGTCTGGCCAACCCGTGAACAGCGCTGGAGCTATCTCTCAACCGCCACGCTTAAAACCGCACCGGGCTCGCAGGCTTCTTATTCCAACCTGGCGTTTGACCTGCTGGCCGATGCGCTAGGAACCGCATCCGGAAAGCCTTATCCGCAGCTGTTTGAAGAAAAAATTACCCGTCCGCTGGGGATGAAAGACACCACCTTTACCCCATCCCCCGATCAATGCAGACGCCTGATGGTCGCGGAAAAAGGCGCCAGTCCTTGCAACAATACCCTGGCGGCAATGGGCAGCGGCGGTGTTTATTCAACGCCCGGCGATATGATGCGCTGGATGCAGCAGTATCTCTCATCTGATTTTTACCATCGTAGCCAGCAGGCCGACCGTATGCAGACGCTGATTTATCAGCGTACGCAGTTAACAAAAGTGATAGGGATGGATGTTCCGGGTAGAGCCGATGCGCTGGGTTTGGGCTGGGTCTATATGGCGCCGAAAAATGGGCGACCAGGAATTATTCAAAAAACCGGTGGCGGCGGCGGCTTCATTACCTATATGGCGATGATCCCGCAGCAAAACGTCGGGGCATTTATCGTGGTGACCCGCTCTCCGCTAACCCGCTTTACCAATATGAGCGACGGTATCAACGATCTGGTTGCTGAGCTGAGCGGGAACAAACCGCAGGTTATTCCTGCATCCTGACTTAATACTCAAAAGGCAAACGGTTAATGCTCACCAGTTTGCCTTTATTCATTTCAATGTAACCACCTTTACGCAATGCCGCGAGAACCTCAGCGACAACTGAGCGTGAAATTCGCGTGCGTTGGTGAATATAGTTCATGACGCCGATACGCGAACGCAGTACGTCGTCCCATTTTGTCATGGATATCAGCGTCGCGCGGATCTGATCGTAGGAGTTATTGCCGATCAGTTGCAGATCGCGCAACTCAAACATGGAGTTTTGCCATGCCAGCCAGCAAAAGGCTTCACGCCAAAGCTGGCATTGTTCAATTATATTTATCGTTTGCGAAGCAGGCAGGTGGTATCCTGTACAATTACTTTCGGTTATTAATTTGTATTGTACATCTGTTTTCATCACGCCATCAGAAAGGCCCATAATAAAAGGTGCCTGTGCAATCCCGACCAGCACGCTTTCCCCTCTACGCAAGGAAACAACACCACTTAAAATAACGAAAGTATCATCACTATTAATATCACCGGAATAAATTATTTCTTTATCGTTCTCACACTCAAAGTGTTTACCATATTTCGCTAAACATTTATCAAGCTTACCAAACTCAAGAAGAGGTTTATTTGAAGATAGCATGTGCGCATTCCTTGCAATAAATGCCCGTCAAATCCGTGACGGGCATTATTCTAAATTAAATTACCTTTTATTTCTCTGCGAGAAAGTTGTTACCAGGTATATTTAACACCAACGTTTGCAGACCAGTCTTGATCGACATCACCGCCACCGAGGTAATTAGCATCGGTGTACGCGCTGAAGTTCTTGGTGAAGCTGAACTGAGTACCCAGCCCAACGCGTACCGCAGAACCTTCTACGCCGTTGTCGATAGAATCACCGTTTACATCAGAATCGTTGTTAGAGTCGTCGTAAACGTAGGCCAGTTTGAAGTACGGGGTCAACGCCTGGTCATCGCTGTAGGCGAAGGTATAACCCGCATCTACACCAAGTTCATAACGCATGCTGTCATAAGACTGACCGTCAACTTTCATGTCGTTGCTCAGCTTATAGTCATCACCAGACTGGAACAGACCGGATACGCTACCGTAAGGGGTTACGTAACCTGCGTCACCCAGCTTCAGGTCATAACCCAGTTTCAAGCCAAAGCCCCAGGCATCAGAAGAGGTGCTGCCATCAACATACTGACCGTTGCTCATGCTGGCAGACAGATCGTTGTTGAAGTGGGAGTAGCTTAAGTTACTGTCAACAAAGATGTTGTTCGCAAAACGAGCAGAAGAGTAGATATAGGCAGTCTGGCTATCCTGATCTACCTGACCGGTACGATCACTCATATCACCTTTCGCGAAGCCTGCCGCAGCACCGACAATCCACTTAGCGTTGTTACCATCGATTTTGGAATCAACACCGACCATGATGCCGTTAACATCCTGATCATAGTTAATGTTGCCGTTATCCGCATCGAAGCTACCGCCGAAGTAGCTCACCCATGCACCACCGTTATCTACCAGACCATGACGCGCGTTAGTCAGACGAGTACCAACGGTGTCTTGTTCCAGGTTCCAGATATTGGTGTTGGCAGACGGAATGCTCAGCGCCATGTTCGCGTAGTCGGTCAGCTCCATCTGCTCCAGAACAACGGTGTTACCCTGCTGCTGAGCCTGATAGGTGTAAGCACCCAGGTCTGCTTTGTTGGCTGCAGAGAAAGTTGCGGTGCTGTTCGTGTCGTTAACGTAGATCAGCTCGTTACCGTTGTAATCAGCAACAGAACCTGCGCCAGTGGCGTTATCGATGCGAACTTTATAGTTACCGGTTGCCGCTGCTACGTGATCACCGTAGTTATCAACTTCAGACTGATCGCCTGAGGTGTCAGAATCGCCGTTACCGTTGATAGTCAGATGACCATCAGAGTTCATCGCGATCACGCCATAACCGTAGTTAGCCTGGCGCGTATCGTTGGTACGATCGTTGGTCAGGTCAGCATTCAACACATAGTTAGCGCTGTTGATGTCGAAAACACCCGCATTAACATGGTTGTAAGCGTCGGTGTAGCTGGTCAGATTCAGGGTATCAACCTGCAGCGCGTTTCCGGTGCTGTTGCCCACATCCAGAACGCCGTTGTTGGTGACGTTAATGGTATTGGCATACAGCGCGGCATTAAGCACATTCCAGCCTGCAGAGACATCATCAGCAATCGTTACGGTACTGTTGTCAATAGACAGCGTATTAGTCGCAACACGACCATCTTCATTGATGTTCAGTGCGGAAGCACCGGTCAGAGAGATGGAGTCAGAAACCAGCGCAGAATCACCCACGTTGACAACGGAACCGCTGTTGATGCTCAGAGTGTCAATCAGAGAAGTTTTGGTGGTATCCCACTGGGAAGCGCCGTTCAGCGTCACGTTGAACAGACCGCTCTGATAAACGGTATTGCCAACCACATGACCATTTTCGTCATAAGAGGTTGTGTCGCTATCGATACCGTAGGTTGAAGAAGGCCACAGGCTGTTGGCAGCGATATCAATCAGCGTAGCGGTGGCTTCAGTGCCCTCAGCATAGCTTTCGTAAACGCCATCACCATCAACGTCAACCTGATGGACGGACATTGCCGCACCAACCCACTTGCTGCCGTGGTTCAGGGTCAGATCCAGACGGTCAGTACCATCCCAGCCGTTGGTATCCAGATCGGCATCGGTATCACGGTAAGTATCAGCACCGTTCGGGAAGAAGTTCTCATCAAAGTTGCTGGAGAACAGCACATCGCCCATCAGCGTAGCGTTATCAAACGTGGCGGTGGTCTGCATCGCGTTATCTGCATCGGGATGAGCAATAACCGCCAATGCGATATCATTCGCGTTCCAACCGTTACCGTTGTAGTCGCTCGCATTGCTGGTGTTACCAAACCAGCCGGATCTTCCTTCATCAGACCAGGAACCGGAGGTCAGGGTAGAGTCGGTAACAGCGATAGTGTTGTTAAACACTTCGCTGCTGTTTACGCCGGTGATGACGGTATTATCGTCAATATCTTCCCACTCATAACCTTGAGTCAGGGTAATACCCGCAACGTGAGAGTTGTTGGTGATAGACAGATCAACTTCTTGATCCAGAGTGATAGCCGTACCCAGGTTATAAACGTCGACAACGTGCGTATCAGCCACGTCATTATAGGTACCGTTGTAGGTATAATGTTCGTAGTTGTCATCGATAGTAGAATTGATGACGTTCATCGCCAGACGATCGTAATAATAGTCGGTACCCGTACGGTTAGTACAATCCGTGGTCATACATTCGGATGTCACCATACCGTGAATGGTACTGTTTTTAATCGTCAGGCTGTTATAATTGCCGTTGGTTGACAGTCCATCATCCAGATAATAAGTAGAAATAACGCCGTTGACAGTAGCGTTATTGATTACCGGATAAATATCACCGTTATAAATACTATCAGTGCCGTAATTGTTCCAACCGACATAGCCATCGAAGTAAACGTCATCAACATGTGATGCATCATTATAATGGGTGAACGTTGTGTACGTCGTCCCAGAAATATCAGTAGAAGCATTCGCCTGAGAAGTGATTGCCAAAGTACAGGCTAATGCTAATTGTGAGACTACAAGTTTCTTTTTCCAAGTGTGCATTTGTCATCCCTCCTCAGGGACGTAATATAGTTGATCCATCAATTATCAATGCAAAGAAAACATTTTATGTTTCGCGGGGACGATTATGCGGTTTCACAAAGGAAAGGTTCAATTATTCTTTGCTAGTCGTCCGAAACCGGACAACACCACGAATACCCTCGCCTCTGACACAAAAGACAAAAAAAACTCATTCTTTCAATGAAATATCTCACAAGACATTTCTGAAGCATATAATTAATAAATAACTCACCACTCACCTAAACAAATAAACAATAAATGAAATGGAATTATTTCCACATCTATAAAAATAAACGCATCGATATTTAAAATAATAAAATAGAAACAAACAAAATAATGAATATGAATAATTTGCCATAAATGTGAATAAATTGCTCTAATGATTCAGCCTTCCACGATGGAAAATCCAGATATAACGCCAACTTTCGTAAACCACCCACCCTCAGGTTCGGGTATACTACGGCCTTCGATTCCACAAACATCAGGCATACCATGACAGACCTAATCCAACGCCCTCGCCGCCTGCGCAAATCACCTGCGCTGCGCGCTATGTTTGAAGAGACAACACTCAGCTTAAATGACCTGGTGTTGCCGATCTTTGTTGAAGAAGAACTCGACGATTACAAAGCTATCGAGGCCATGCCCGGCGTGATGCGCATTCCAGAGAAGCACCTGGCGCGCGAAATTGAACGCATTGCGAATGCAGGCATCCGCTCGGTCATGACCTTCGGCATTTCTCATCACACCGATGACACCGGCAGCGATGCCTGGAAAGAAGACGGTCTGGTGGCGCGCATGTCGCGTATCTGTAAGCAGACCGTACCGGAGATGATCGTCATGTCCGACACCTGCTTCTGTGAATACACCTCGCACGGTCACTGCGGCGTATTATGCGAGCACGGCGTTGATAACGATTTAACCCTTGCCAACCTCGGCAAACAGGCAGTCGTTGCCGCCGCTGCGGGCGCAGATTTCATCGCCCCTTCCGCCGCAATGGACGGCCAGGTGCAGGCGATTCGCCAGGCGCTGGATGCCGCGGGCTTTACCGATACCGCGATCATGTCCTACTCCACCAAATTTGCCTCTTCTTTCTATGGCCCATTCCGTGAAGCCGCAGGTACCGCGTTGAAGGGCGATCGTAAAACCTATCAGATGAACCCGATGAACCGTCGGGAAGCGATCCGCGAATCGCTGCTGGATGAAGCCCAGGGCGCAGACTGCCTGATGGTCAAACCGGCTGGCGCATACCTCGATATTCTGCGCGATATCCGCGAGCGCACCGAGCTGCCGATTGGCGCTTATCAGGTCAGCGGTGAATACGCGATGATCAAGTTTGCAGCCCTCGCGGGTGCAATAGATGAAGAGAAAGTGGTGCTGGAAAGCTTAGGCTCGATCAAACGCGCTGGCGCGGATCTGATCTTCAGCTACTTCGCACTGGATCTGGCTGAGAAAAAAATCCTGCGCTAATCACTTTGTTGCCTAATGACGGCTTCGCTTTACCGGACCTACAGGTCGTAGGCCCGGTAAATGAAGCGTCTCCGATAATCACCCCGCCCGAAAAAACGGCTTGTCTCCCAAAATTGTCGCCCGGTGCATAATGCGCCGCTGGGGCAGATAATCTGCATTCGCATAATGCTGCGTCACGCGATTATCCCAAATCGCCACATCGTTGGGCTGCCAACGCCAGCGCACCTGGAACTCCGGTTTAGTGATATGCGCGAACAAAAAGCGCAGTAACGCCTCGCTCTCTTTTTCCGTTACATCGACAATTCGCGTGGTAAATCCTTCATTCACGAACAGCGCCTGCTTCCCGCTCACTGGATGCGTGCGCACCACCGGATGCAGCAGGGGCGGATGCTTTGCCACCGCCTCCAGCCAGCGCTGATGCTCCTCTGGCGTCTGGCGGTATTTATATTCCTGGAAGGATTTACGAAAATCATGCTCTGCCTGCAGGCCGCTCAGCAACTGGCGAAACGGCTCAGATAATGCGTCATAAGCGGCAATCCCGCTGGTCCACAGGGTGTCTCCCCCTGTCGATGGCAGCTCTTTTGCCGCCAGAATCGCGCCCGCTGGCGGCGTGTCGATAAAGGTCACATCGGTGTGCCAGTTGTCGTTATCCGGGGGATTATCGTTATGAGTATCCAGCACGATAATCTCTTCAACCCCTTCGGCATGCGGATAGACAGGGTGAATATGCAGATCGCCAAAACGCAGCGCCAGCGCCCGCTGTTGTTGCGGCGTAATCACCTGCTCACGTAGAAACACCACCTGATGGCGCAGTACGGCGTGATAAAGCTGTTCAAACTGATTATCGCTCAGCGGGCGCGTCAAATCCGCACCGGTGATTTGTGCGCCAATGTTCGGCCCCAGCGGGGTAATGCTCAGACGTTCACTCATTGTACTTCTCCATGCCAGGGCGTCAGGCGGCGCTGAAGCGCGCGCAGACCCAGTTCTAAAATAAACGCAATAACGGCAATCACCGCGATCCCCGCCAGCACCACATCCGTTGCCAGAAACTCACCGGCTGACTGCACCATAAATCCTAAACCTCGCGTGGCGGCAATCAGCTCTGCTGCCACCAACGTCGACCAGCCCACGCCAAGCCCGATACGCAACCCTGTGAGTATCTCCGGCAATGCCCCCGGCAAAATAACAAACCACAGCACCTGCGTACGGCTGGCTCCCAGCGACTGTGCGGCACGCACTCTCACCTGCTGCGCGCTTTTAACCCCCGCCAGCGCCGACATCGCTACAGGGGCGAAAATCGCCAGATAGATCAGCAGGATCTTGGAGGTCTCACCAATGCCAAACCAGATCACCATCAGCGGCAAATAGGCCAATGGCGGAACCGGACGATACAGTTCAATGATCGGATCGAGAATGCCGCGCATCGTCGGACTCAGCCCCATAGCGATCCCAACCGGAACGCCGAGCAGTACCGCCGCCAGCAGCGCGATAACAATACGCGTCAGGCTCGCCGCCAGATGCTGCCACAGCGTGGCATCCATAAACCCCTGCGGCCCGGCAATAACCATCAGTTTTTGCAAAACCTGGCCCGGCGGGGGTAAAAACAGCGGACTGATTAACTGCAGCGCCGCCGCCGTCCACCACACCGCCAGAATGACGACCAGCGTACCGAAGCTTAAGGTAATCTGCCGCGAGAACGGCCAGCGCCAGTTCAGCGCGCGCTGGCGACGGGGTTTATCATTAATCACCACGCTCATGAGAATGCCTCCCGTTGTTCAAAGACACGACCTAACACATACTCGCGCATGGCGATAAACTGCGGGTCGGACTTAATGCTGCGGCTCGGCTCTCCGGCCACAAAGCGACGAGCGAAATTCAGCGGCAGACGCTCCAGTACCCGGCCAGGGCCTGGCGACAGCAATACCAGCTCCGTTGCCAAAAAAACGGCTTCTTCAATATCGTGGGTAATCAACAGCACCTGTTTGCCAGTCTCATGCCACAACTTCAGCAGCAGGGTTTGCATCTGCTCGCGGGTAAAGGCGTCGAGCGCGCCAAAGGGTTCATCCAGCAACAACAGCTGCGGGTTGGCAGCCAACGCCCTCGCAATGCCGACGCGCTGACGCTGACCACCAGAGAGCTGCCAGATAAAACGTTTTCCCGCATCCTCCAGCCCAACTTTCTGCAACATCTCCCGCGCGATTCGTTGACGTTGGGGCTTTTCCATCCCCGCCAGTTGCAGCCCGAAGGCCACGTTGTCCTGCACGTTGCGCCAGGGCAGCAGGCCTTCGTTCTGGAACACAACCCCGCGCTCTGCGCCTGGACCTTCAACTTTGTTGCCCGCCAGCATAATGCTGCCATGCTGATACGGCACAAACCCGGCAATCAGATTTAACAGCGTGGTTTTTCCGCAACCAGAAGGTCCGAGTACCACCAGCAGTTCGCCACTATCGAGCGTCAGGTTGATATCTTCCAGCACCGGTTTTCCACCGTAGCTGGCGGCAAGATGAGAGATTTGCAGCATCAGCGCCTCCTTATTTATTGCACGAAGCGATCGGTCACATACTGGCTGTAATCCGTCGCGACGGCGGGGACTTTGCCCTGCTCTTTGAGGAACTGCGCGGTGTCGATAATCGCTTTATTCACCGGGCCGGTTAGCTCAGCGGTTTGCTGTTGTGCCGTCAAATAGGTGTTACCTTTCACCAGCCCTGGCACATCAGCCTCCGGTACGCCACTCAAACGCGACAGTTTGCTGATATTCTCCGGCTGCTTCAGCCATTCATCGGGATTAGCGATATAAGGCTGCTGGGCGTCGATGGCGCTTTTGGCAAAGGCTTTCACCACCTCAGGATGCTTCTCGGCAAAATCTTTGCGCACCACCCACACGTCCAGCGTCGGTGCGCCCCACTCGCCAACCTGCGATGAGTCGGTTAATACCTTGCCATCTTTTTCCAGCGCGTTTACCGCAGGCGCCCAGACATAAGCACCATCAATATCTCCGCGCTGCCAGGCGGCAATAATCGCGGGTGGCTGCAGGTTCACAATCTCCACCTGCCCTGCTTTGATACCCCAGTGTTTCAACGCCGCCAGCAGGCTGTAATGGGTAGTGGAAATAAACGGCACGGCAATGCGCTTACCAATCAAATCTTGCGGTTTACTGATGTTTTTCTTCACCACCAGCGCTTCAGAATTGCCGAGTTTTGACGCCAGCAGGAAAACCTCAATAGGCACCTGCTGGCTGGCAGCGACCGCCAGCGGGCTGGAGCCAAGATTACCGATCTGCACATCACCGGATGCCAGCGCACGGACGATGCTCGCACCGCTGTCGAATTTGCGCCAGTCAACGGTAGCCCCGCTCTCTTTAGCAAAGGTGTTATCCGCCTGCGCCACTTTAGCGGGTTCAGCGGAGGTCTGATAAGCAACGGTGACGTTCACCGCCTGTGCCTGAAATGCGATGAATGCCAGTGCGGCAAGTAGTGCGTTACGCGATGAAATAGCCATGATTGTCTGCTCCCCTGTCTTGTTATGGGGGCAGTATTTCGTTGCGGCACAATTTGATAAAGGAATTAAAAATTCTGGCTAATAGCGATCTGTTTTTAGAAAAAAAGCGGCAATGCTTAGCCCGGAAATGCATTTGATTGCAGGCCGTCAAATTATTGCGATTTTGTTACATTCGTTACATATCCGCGCCACGGGGATTGCCAGCGCGGCGCTGGCAGGCATCATAGATGCCATTGTCAGGCAAGAGAGCAAGATCATGATTCATGTTGTGCTGGTGGATGACCATGTGGTGGTGCGTTCCGGCTTTGCGCAATTACTCAGTCTCGAAGACGATCTCAACGTTGCTGGCCAGTACAGCAGCGCGGCACAGGCGTGGCCTGCATTACTGCATGATGACGTTAACGTTGCGGTGATGGATATCGCCATGCCGGATGAAAATGGCCTGAGCCTGTTAAAACGACTGCGGGCGCAGAAGCCCGGTTTTCGCGCCATTATTCTCAGCATCTATGAGTCACCCACGTTTGTGCAAAGCGCATTGGATGCCGGTGCCAGCGGTTATCTGACCAAACGCTGCGGGCCAGAGGAACTGGTGCAGGCGGTACGTTCGGTTGGTATGGGCGGGCATTACCTGTGCGCCGACGCGCTGCGGGCGCTACGCGGCGGCGAACAGCCCGCGCAGGTACTGGAGGTATTGACCCCGCGCAAGCGCGAAGTGTTTGATCTGCTGGTCAAAGGCGACAGCGTAAAAGAGATCGCCTTCAAGCTCGACCTCAGCCATAAAACGGTGCACGTTCATCGTGCGAACGTGCTGGGCAAACTGCAATGCCACAGCACCATCGATCTGGTGCATTTTGCACTCGACCACCAGTTGCTGACGGGGCATTAATGTCACGCAGCCTTCGTCATGGGGTTATTTCTCTGTTTATTCTGCTGGCCTGGGGATCGGGCTGGCTGATGCTGTGGACGCTGGGGTTTTACCTGACCCACAACGGCCAGCAGGCAGCGCTATTCCTGCCGCACGGCGTCTATCTCGCCCTGCTAATCCTGCTTTCTCGCCGTTACTGGCCCGCGCTGGTACTGCCGCCGGTGCTGATGCTGTTCTGGCTGCACAGCGAGCAATTAGTGAATGGCTATATCCTGCTGGCTGCGCCGTTGATTAGCCTGATCCCGGCGAGTATCGGCCAGTCATACTGGCACCGCTTCCCCCTTTACTGGCAGCGCTTAACGCTGCTGCTGGCCGCGGTGACGATCACGTCATTGCTCAATACCCTCCTGCTTTCACCGTTTATCCAAAGCCCGGCAACGTTAATTGGCCTGGCATCGTTTACTGGCGGCGTACTGCTGACGCCGTTTGTCTATCTGATCTATGAGTTTCTGCGCCAGCAGCACCGCTATCATTTGCTCGGACTGGATACCACCAATCCCCCCCTGCGTACCTCGCTTATCATCTGGTGCAGTCTGTTTTTCATTATTGGCATAGGTACCCAGATGGTGCTGTCACCAGAGATCGAGCGCCTGCTGCTAATCGTGGTGTTCTTACCGAACGTGGTGATGGCGTGGAAATTTGGCTGGCAGGGCGGCGTGTTGTCCGGACTGCTCGGCAGCATGATGATCACCATCGCCCGGCAAATCGGCGTCGGGTTCAGCAATTTACTGGAGTTGGAGATTTTCCTCGCCACCCAGGCGCTGCTGGGCATAGGGCTGGGGATCGCTATCAGCCGCCAGCAGCATCTGGCGCAAAACCTGCACCATTATCGCCAGCGTCTGGAAGCCGAACTGGCAGCGCGACGCGCGCTGACCGAACAACTGATCCGCACCGAGGAAAATACGCGCAAAAGCCTGGCGCGGGAGCTGCACGACGAAATTGGTCAGAACATCACCGCCATTCAAATTCAGTCGCAACTGGTCAAGCGCGCGCCGGGTCGCGAGCAAACACTTGAAGCGGCAAATCAGATCAACGACCTTGCCCGGCGCATTCACCACTCCACCCGCCAACTGCTGCGCCAGCTACGACCGCCCGCGCTCGATGAACTGGCCTTTAAAGATGCACTGCATCATCTGGTGAATGAATTTGCCTTTGCCGAACGCGGCATTCGCTGTTGGTTTGACTATCAGCTTGAAAATACGCCAGAAAATGAAACGGTGCGTTTCACACTGTATCGCCTGCTGCAGGAGTTGCTCAATAACGTCTGTAAACATGCCGACGCCAGCGAAGTGTCGATTACGCTGCGCCAGCAGGAACACCGCGTATTTCTGCACGTCGCTGACAACGGTGTAGGTATTCTCGCGGAGAAAATCCCCGGGTTCGGTATCCAGGGGATGCGTGAGCGGGTCAGCGCCCTTGGCGGCGAACTGACGCTCGAATCGAACAACGGCACGCGGGTAATTGTTAACCTGCCCACAAATTTGCAACAAATCAGCCGTTAACCAGGAAAAAGTCTTAGTCACTGCGGACTTTATCTCATCCCATTTTGCTTTCACTTTCCTATAGTCAGCACAAACGGAGGCTGCCATGCATGCACGTGCATCACGCGAAACAGACCAACAATACCGGGCGCTACGCCCCCGGCTGCTGATGTGTATGGTGATTGGGTACGCCGCGTTTTATCTGACGCGCAAAAGTGTTAACTACGTCCTCCCGGCGCTGCAAACGGATCTGGGTCTGGATAAAGGCGATATCGGCCTGCTGGGATCGCTGTTTTATCTGACCTATGGCCTGTCGAAATTCACCGCCGGGCTATGGCACGACAGCCACGGACAGCGCGCGTTTATGGGCATTGGCCTGTTTGCCACCGGCGTTTTAAACGTGCTGTTCGCCTTTGGTGAATCGCTGACGCTGCTCCTGGTGGTCTGGACGCTGAACGGATTTTTTCAGGGCTGGGGCTGGCCGCCCTGCGCCCGACTACTGACTCACTGGTACTCGCGCAACGAACGCGGCTTCTGGTGGGGCTGCTGGAATATGTCGATCAACATCGGTGGGGCCATCATCCCGCTGATTAGCGCCTTTGCCGCCCACTGGTGGGGTTGGCAGGCAGCCATGCTGGCGCCGGGAATAATCAGCATGGCGTTAGGCATCTGGCTCACCCTGCAACTGAAAGGCACGCCCCGGGAAGAAGGCTTACCCACGGTTGGGGAATGGCGGCAAGACCCGCTGGAGTTGCGTCAGGAGCAGCAAAGCCCGCCGATGGGACTGTGGCAAATGTTACGCACCACCATGCTGAAGAACCCGATGATCTGGCTACTCGGCGTGTCATATGTGTTGGTCTATTTGATCCGCATTGCGCTCAACGACTGGGGCAACATCTGGCTGACGGAAAGCCACGGTGTGAACCTGCTCAGCGCCAATGCCACGGTAATGCTGTTTGAAGTCGGCGGCTTGCTGGGGGCGCTGTTTGCCGGATGGGGTTCGGATCTGCTGTTCAGCGGTCAGCGTGCGCCAATGATTTTGCTATTCACGCTGGGGCTGATGGTCTCCGTCGCCGCGCTGTGGCTGGCGCCGGTGCACCACTACGCGCTACTGGCAGTGTGTTTCTTTACCGTGGGCTTTTTTGTGTTTGGCCCACAGATGCTAATTGGCCTCGCGGCCGTGGAATGCGGACATAAAGCGGCGGCAGGTTCAATTACTGGTTTTCTCGGGCTGTTCGCCTATCTGGGGGCCGCGCTGGCGGGTTGGCCGCTGTCGCTGGTCATAGAACACTACGGCTGGTCGGGAATGTTCAGTTTGCTCTCGGTTGCCGCTGTCTTTATGGGTTTATTGCTGATGCCATTGCTCATTGCGGGCATTCCCCCTTCTCTCAGTCAAAGGATAAAACAATGAAACTGACGCTTACCTCTACCCTAATTGCCTCCGCTCTGACGCTGGCAGCCTTCAGCAGTGCAGCTCAGGCGCAGGGTCGTCTGGTGGTGTATTGCAGCGCCACCAACGAAATGTGCGAAACCGAAACCAAAGCCTTCGGTGAAAAATATGATGTGAAGACTTCATTCATTCGCAACGGCTCAGGCAGTACGCTGGCGAAAGTGGATGCCGAGAAGAAAAACCCGCAAGCGGATGTCTGGTATGGCGGTACGCTGGATCCACAGTCTCAGGCCGGTGAAATGGGCTTGCTGCAGCCGTATAAATCACCAAACCTCGAACAAATCATGGAGAAGTTCCGCGATCCGGCAAAAGTGAAGGGCAACCTCTCCTCGGCGGTTTATGTCGGTATTCTGGGCTTTGGCGTCAATACCCAGCGCCTGAAAGAGAAAAACCTACCGGTGCCAAAATGCTGGAAGGATCTGACCAAACCGGAATACAAAGGCGAAATCCAGATTGCTGATCCGCAAAGCTCCGGTACCGCCTATACCGCACTGGCGACCTTTGCCCAACTGTGGGGGGAAGATCAGGCCTTTGACTACCTGAAACAGCTCAACGCCAACGTCTCGCAGTACACCAAATCCGGCATTGCTCCAACGCGTAACGCCGCCCGTGGCGAAACGGCTATCGGCATCGGTTTCTTGCACGACTACTCGCTGGAAAAAGAACAGGGCGCACCGCTGGAACTTGTCTCACCGTGCGAAGGTACCGGTTATGAAATCGGCGGTGTCAGCATCCTGAAAGGCGCGCGCAACCTCGATAACGCCAAACTGTTCGTTGACTGGGTACTGTCGAAAGACGCGCAGGAGTTGGCGTGGAAGAAAGGTAAATCCTATCAGATCCTGACCAACACCACCGCCGAAACGTCCCCTAACTCGCTGAAGCTCGACGACCTGAAGCTTATCAATTACGACATGGATAAGTACGGCTCGACCGACGTGCGTAAAGCCCTGATCAATAAGTGGGTCAGCGAAGTGAAGATGGGTAAATAACCCCAGATTTGCGTTCATTTGCCGGATAAGGCCTCAACGCCATATCCGGCCTGAAATACCGGAACCGCTATGTCACACACACTTGCACTCCATCCCGTGAAAAAACGGGATGCGATATTTCTTTGGATTTTACTCGGCTGGCTGGCGTTTGCCCTGCTGCCGAGCTGGAGCCTGGACTACGGTCTGCTGGAATCGACGCGCGAAGAAATTCTCGCCGCCTACGGCTGGTCACAGTTCAATATCAATTGGCTCTGGTATCTGCTGCCAAGCCTGCTGCTGGTGCGCCCGTTCCATGAAGCCAGACGCGAACAGCGCAGCCGCCATTATTTTGACGCGGGCTGGGCCTTTTTCTGTATGGCCTTTATCGTCGCCAGCGCGACTCTTGAGGGGCGCGGCTTAGGCTATGCCACCATCGTGCTGTTTGTAGCACTTGGTGCAATCATGACCCTGGCGCTCACCCGTCTGGAATGGCTGGGCGGCGACCGTTTCGTCATCGGCTCGCTCACCGCGATTGTCGCGCTGATCGGTATTTTTATCGTCTGGCCAAGTATCGCTATTTTCATTCCGATGTTCACCAACGACGCCGGGGAATTTGCTCCGCTGGCGTTTATGAATGTGCTGTCGCAGGCGCATATCATTCAGGTGATCCTCAACTCGATTATGCTGTCGATTGCCGTCGGCGTCGGCTGTACCTTCTTTGGCCTGGTGCTGGCTATCTACACCACCCGTATTGCGAAACGCAGCGCCATTATCGGACGTATTTTCTCGATTCTGCCGATCGTCACCCCGCCGTTTGTTGTGGGTTTAGGCGTAACGCTGATGATGGGGCGCTCCGGTTACATCACCGAATTTATGGTCGAATGGTTTGGTTTGACCAACACCAACTGGCTGTACGGTTTTACCGGCATCTGGCTGGCGCAGGTGCTGGCCTTCACTCCGATGGCGTTTATGATCCTCGACGGGGCGATCAAAACCATTCATCCGTCGCTGGAGGAGGCGTCATACACCCTGCGCGCCAGCCGCTGGCAAACCTTTAACGGCGTGTTTGTCCCGCTGCTAAAACCGGCGCTGGCAAACGCCTTTTTAATTGTGGTGGTGCAGTCGCTGGCCGACTTCAGTAACCCGCTGGTGCTTGGCGGTAACTTTGACGTGCTGGCAACGCAAATCTACTTCTACATCACCGGTTCCCAGCTCGACTACCAGGCCGCCAGTACGCTGGGTGCCTTCCTGTTGCTGTTCTCGCTGCTGGTGTTCTGCGTGCAGTACATGTGGATTGGTAAACGCTCGTACGTCACCGTTTCTGGTAAATCCTATCGGGGCGACGTGCAGCCGCTGCCGGTAACGCTGGTATGGAGCGTGGTCGCGCTGCTGGCGGTGTGGATTGCCTTTAACGCCCTGCTCTACGGCAGCATTTTCTACGGCAGTTTCACCGTAAACTGGGGCGTGGACTACACCCTGACACTGGCGAACTTTACCAAACTGTTCGGTCAGGGAATGAGCGACGGCGCGTGGCCTTCACTGCTCGACACCCTGCTCTACGCCGGGATTGCCGCGCCGATCACCGCTATCTTTGGCCTGCTGATCGCATGGGTTGTGGTGCGTCAGCAGTTTAAAGGCAAAAAGACCATCGAGTTCACCACTATGCTGTGCTTTGCCGTTCCGGGCACCGTAGCGGGCGTGTCGTACATTCTGGCCTTTAACAGCGCCCCGGTATACCTCACCGGCACCGCCGCCATCGTGATTATCTCAATGGTGATGCGTAACGTCCCGGTCGGTATCCGGGCGGGCATTGCGGGCTTAGGCCAAATCGATAAATCACTGGATGAAGCCTCGCTCAGTCTGCGCGCCGGTTCCCTGCGCACCATTACGCACATCCTGTTGCCGCTGCTGCGCCCGGCGATCCTCTCAGCGCTGATCTACAGCTTTGTGCGCGCCATTACCACCGTCAGCGCCATTGTGTTCCTCGTCACGCCGGATACCCGCGTGGCCACGGCCTACATCCTGAACCGCGTAGAAGACGGCGAATACGGCGTGGCGATTGCCTACGGTTCCATTTTGATCGTGGTGATGCTGGCGATTATTTTCATCTTTGACTGGCTGATCGGTGAATCACGTACCTCCCGTTCAAAAGCCAAAAACCAGGCGTAATGGAGCGCACTATGACTCAGAAAAATTTCGTTGAACTGCGCAACGTCACTAAACGATTTGGCAGCAACACGGTTATCGACAATATCAATCTCACCATTCCGCAGGGGCAAATGGTAACGCTGCTCGGCCCGTCCGGCTGCGGTAAAACCACCATCTTGCGTCTGGTTGCCGGGCTGGAAAAACCGAGCGAAGGACAAATTTTCATTGATGGCGAAGACGTTACCCATCGTTCCATTCAGCAGCGCGATATCTGTATGGTGTTTCAGTCATATGCCCTGTTCCCGCACATGTCGTTAGGGGAGAACGTCGGTTATGGCCTGAAGATGCTCGGCGTGTCGCGCGCGGAGGTGAAAACCCGCGTCAAAGAGGCGCTGGCAATGGTGGATCTGGAGGGATTTGAAGACCGCTTTGTCGATCAGGTCTCCGGCGGTCAGCAGCAGCGCGTGGCGCTGGCCCGTGCGTTGATCCTCAAACCGAAAGTGCTGCTGTTTGATGAGCCGTTAAGTAACCTGGACGCCAACCTGCGTCGCAGCATGCGCGACAAGATCCGCGAGCTGCAAAAGCAGTTTGATATCACCTCGCTGTACGTCACCCACGATCAGAGCGAAGCCTTTGCGGTTTCCGATACCGTACTGGTGATGAACAAGGGACACATCATGCAGATCGGCTCGCCGCAGGATCTCTATCGCCAGCCCGCCTCCCGCTTTATGGCGAGCTTTATGGGCGATTCTAACCTGTTCCCGGCCACCTTCAGCGACAGATACGTTGATATCTACGGCTATCATCTGCCGCGCCCACTGCACTTTAGCGATCAAGGCGAGGGCATGGTAGGCGTGCGCCCGGAAGCGATCACGCTCAGCGACCGCGGCGAAGAGAGCCAACGCTGCGTGATCAGCCACGTCGCGTATATGGGACCCCAATATGAGGTCACGGTGGAGTGGCACGGACAGGAGATTTTATTGCAGGTCAACGCTACGCGTCTGCAGCCGGACGTCGGCGAGCAGTATTATCTCGAAATCCATCCGTACGGCATGTTTGTGCTGGCGGATGCGGCATAAAGTGTTACCCATGTTTCCGGTTCATACCGTATCGCCATCCGGCAAAAAATGCCCGATGGCGGCTTACGTCTTATCGGGCCTGGGCCTGAACTTTTAACGCGGCAATATCCGCAGGCGTGGTGCGACAGCACCCGCCAATCAATCGTGCGCCAGCGGCCTGCCACTGTGGCAGATAATCCGCCAGTTGCGCACAAGACTCACCGTGATGATGCCAGGTTTTGCTCGCGGCATCGTACTGCTCGCCCGAATTCGGATACACCACCAGCGGCAGCGCCGTTAAGCCGTGTAAATGCTGCAACGCAGCGGTGGTGTTTTCCAGCGCAATGCAGTTAATGCCTAACGCCACCACCTGCGGATAATCCGCCAGCAACGCGACCACGTCACGCAGCGGCGTACCGTCGCTCAGGTGCTCGCTGTCACGCAGAGTAAATGAGAACCAGGCACGCGCACGCGGGTACGCGGTCAACAGCTCAGCCAGTGCGCCAATCTCGACAAAATTCGGCAGGGTTTCGCAGGCCAGCAGATCGGCCCCGGCATCCAGCAATGCTTCCACGCGCGGGCGATGAAACGCCTGGAACGCCTCGGCGCTGCGCTGGTAATCGCCACGGTATTCAGAGCCGTCCGCCAGATACGCGCCGTAAGGTCCGACAGATCCCGCCACCAACAGCGTGCCCGCTTGCGGGTTCTCTGCCAGATACGCTTCACGCGCTTTACGCGCCAGCTCCACGCTTTTGCCAATCAGCGCTTTCGACTGCGCTTCATCCAGGCCACGCGCGGCAAAGCCCGCCGGTGTCGCCTGATAGCTGGCGGTGATCGCGCATTGCGCCCCCGCCCGGTAATAATCAAGATGCACTTCGCGGATAAGCTCCGGGTTTTCTACCAGCACTTTGGCTGACCACAGGCTGTCGGCTAAGTTACACCCTCGCGCTTCCAGCTCCGTCGCCATCGCGCCATCCAGTAACAGGACATCCTGTTTCTCAAGGAGAGCGCGTAACGGATTATTCTGCGACATGTTCTGGCTCCTGTTTTGCGTTACGGGGTTGAGTAAGGAAATATGCACCATAGCACAACGCAACAAACGGTAACCCGCACCACAACGCAATTCTCTGCGCTGGATCGAATGCCAGCCCTACACAGGCCACCAGGCACAACACAAATCCCAATACCGGCACCAGCGGATACCACGGCGCACGATAATGTAATGCACTCAATGCCTTACCCTGTTGCAGATGACGGCGGCGAAAAACAAAGTGCGAGGCGCAGATGCTCAGCCACACCGCCACCACCGCAAACCCGGAGATTGCCGACAGCGCGACAAATACCGTGTCCGGGGCCACCACGCTGGAAAACAGCGCCAGTACGCCGCCGAGCATACTGACCGACAGCGCCGTCAGCGGCACGCCGTTTTTCGTTACTCGCCCAAAACAGGCTGGCAGCGTACGTTCATTCGACAGCGACCAGAGCATGCGCCCGGAGGCATACAGCCCGGAGTTCGCCGCAGAAAGAATGGCTGTCAGGATCACGAAGTTAAAAATATCGGCGGCGTACGGAATACCTACCTTCTCAAACACCAGCACAAACGGGCTTTTCTCCACGCCCGCCTGCTGCATCGGGATCAGCGCCGCCAGCACAAACACGGTGCCGATAAAGAAAATAATCAGTCGCGCGATGGTGGTACGAATCGCCACCGGGATCACCTTGCGCGGATTTTCCGTTTCACCGGCGGCAATACCGATAAGCTCCGTTCCCGAAAAAGCAAAGTTCACCGCCACCATCGTCATCAGGATCGGTAAGCCGCCATGCGGGAACCAACCTTCCGCCGTGATATTACTCAGCCCCGGCGCGGGCGAGCCATCCTGCATCGGGATAAAGCCAAAAATCGCCGCCCCACCAAGGATAATAAAGGCGATGATAGTGACCACTTTCACCAGCGAGAACCAGAACTCCCCTTCGGCAAAAAAGCGCGTGGAGATAACGTTCAGGCCAAAAATAATCACACAGAACACCACGCACCAGACCCATACCGGCACCAGCGGAAACCAGTACTGCATACAGAATCCGGCAGCGGTAAAACTCGAACCAAGCGCCACGGTCCAGGTCAGCCAGTAGAGCCAGGCCACCGTATACCCCGTCGCCGGGCCGAGATAGCGCGCGGCATAGACGTGAAACGCCCCGGTCTCCGGCATCGCGACCGACAGCTCGCCCAGACACTGCATAACCAGCCAGACCACCAGCGCGCCAATCAGATAGGCCAGCAGCGTTCCCGCGGCCCCGGTAGTGGAGATGATGTAACCGGTATTGAAGAATAACCCTGTGCCAATCACGCCACCCAAGGAGAGCATAATCAGGTGACGCGTTTTCATCGTGCGCTTCAGTGGCGCATTTTGTTGTGTTGTTTGCATATAACCTTCCAAACGTATGGACATCTAAACATCCAAAGAGGGTGTGTTATACCGCGTTTGTTAACACAATGCAAAGTCAACCCTGCACCAGACGCAGATGACCGCGCCGGGCGCTTAATATCGGGTGGGGGTTAATTATCAAATATAAAAAGGGCCGCCAGCTCATAACGCCTCCGTTGCCAGGCTTTATATAAACTCTGGCAACGTCATCGCCGGCTGGCGTTCACCCGGAAGTGGGAACCGTATCTCCCCACTCATACAACCGAACGATTGCTTATGAGCCACTGGTCGGGATCGGCATCTGCGATTTACGGCTCATCAGGAAAAATACCGCCAGCCCTGCCAGTAAAATGCCCGGCGCAGAAGCCGCCATCACGCCTACCGTTCCTGTGCCGAGCGCTAACATTTTTCCTGCCAGCAGCGGGCCGCTCATCGCCCCCAGACGCCCAACGGCGACAGCGGTACCCACGCCTGTCGCGCGGATCTGCGTACTGTAAAACAGCGGAGCCAGCGCATACAGCACGCTTTGTCCTCCAGTGGCAAACATCCCCGCCACAAATCCGGCCATCAGCATACCGCTCAATGACGACACCGTCCCCAGCGCCAGCAGCGAAGCCAACATCCCGGTGTAGATCAGAAGCGACATGACCACCGGGCGCAGTTTGTCCATTAACGCCCCGAGAATTAACGTGCCGCTGGCCGCGCCGATTTGCAGAGCAAACATCACACCAGCCGCCTGCGAGGGCTGAAAGCCCTGCTCCACCAGCAGCATCGGCAGCCAGTTGATCAGCATATACACCACCAGCAGGGTGAAGAAATAGCACAGCCACAGCAGCAGCGTGGCGGTGGCGGTAGCGGGGGCGAACAGGGCGCGCAACGGCGCGGCGGCCACCTGCGTTTGCTGGGCATAAACCTGTGATTCTGGCAGCCAGCGCATCAACAACGGCACCAGCAGCAGCGGGATCACTCCGCCAACCCAGAACACCGTTTGCCAGGCGGCGGCCAGACCGCTAAACCCGAGCGCCGCCGCTAACGCCGCGCCAATCGGCACGCCACAGTACATCAGGCTCACCGCCGTACCGCGAAAACGCGGGCCCGCCGCTTCGGAGGTCAGCGCGATCAGATTCGGCAACGCCGCGCCCAACCCGACGCCGGTCATCAGACGGGCAAACACCAGCGACGAGAAATCCCAGGAAATCGCCGTCGCCAGCGAGAACAGACCGAACAGCGCCACGGAGGCAATAAGAATACGCTTGCGGCCATAGCGATCGGCCAGCATGCCGCCCACCAGCGCGCCGGGCAGCAGTCCGAGAATGCCCGCACTGAAGATCCAGCCCATCTGCATTTTATCCAGCGCAAACGCCTGGGCGATACCGACGGCAGCGATCCCGGCGGCCTGTAGATCCAGCCCTTCCATCAGGGCAACTAAAAAGCAAAGCCCGACGGTTAACGTCAGGCGGTAAGATGTGGGGGTACGGGTAGTCATAAGATGTACCTCTGAGGTCACGATGCAGGTGAGTCGCGGCTGATACGTTGCCAGCCGCGTAATCATTTTTATTTGCTATTGCGCAGATCCAGCGCCACGTCGACGATCATATCTTCCTGGCCGCCCACCATTCGGCGTTTGCCCAATTCAACCAGAATATCGACCGCGCTCAGGCCATAACGCGCCGCCGCCACTTCGCAGTGACGCAAGAAGCTGGAGTACACCCCGGCATAGCCCAGTGCCAGCGTTTCGCGATCCACCCGCACCGGACGGTCCTGCAGTGGACGCACCAGATCGTCGGCGGCGTCCATCAGCGCATACAGATCGGTGCCGTGCTGCCAACCGAGCTTATCCGCAGCGGCGATAAACACTTCCAGCGGCGCGTTGCCCGCGCCAGCGCCCATACCCGCCAGGCTGGCGTCGATACGGTCGCAGCCCTCTTCCACCGCGGCAATCGAGTTCGCCACGCCGAGACTCAGGTTGTGATGCGCATGCATTCCGGTTTCTGTCTCCGGCTTCAGCACCGCTTTCAGGGCGCGGAAGCGGGCGCGAATATCGCTCATATTCATCGCCCCGCCGGAATCGACCACGTAGATACACGTCGCGCCGTAGTTTTCCATCAGCTTCGCCTGCTGCGCCAGATTCTCCGGCGTGGTCATATGGCTCATCATCAGAAAGCCAACGGTATCCATGCCGAGCTCACGCGCGTACTGAATATGCTGGGCCGACACGTCCGCTTCGGTGCAGTGGGTCGCCACGCGCACCACTCGCGCGCCGGCCTGATACGCGTTTTTCAGGTCATGAAGAGTGCCGATGCCCGGCAGCAACAGCGTGGCGATCTTTGCGTGTTTGACCACGTCTGCTGCCGCTTCAATCCACTCGAGATCGCTGTGCGCGCCAAAGCCGTAGTTAAAGCTGGAACCTTGTAAACCGTCGCCGTGGGCCACCTCAATGGAATCAACCCGCGCGTCGTCCAGCGCTTTGGCTATCTGGCGCACGTTTTCCAGCGAATACTGGTGACGAATCGCATGCATACCGTCGCGCAGGGTCACGTCAGAGATATAGAGTTTTTTACCGTTCATGCTGCTTCTCCTGCCTGACGGGTGAGTGACTGCGCCATCTGCTCAGCGGTCGCCAGCGCGCTGGAAGTCATAATGTCGAGGTTGCCCGCGTAGGCGGGTAAATAGTGCGCCGCACCTTCCACTTCCAGATACACCGCGGTTTTCAGCCCGGAAAACTGACCAATACCCGGCAGATTCACCGGTTTATCCTCCGGGATGACTTCAAACTGGACGCGCTGTTTCAGGCGATAGCCCGGCACATACGCCTGCACTGCCGCCGCCATGTCATTAATCGACGCTTCAACTTCAAGCTGGGAGGCCGCTTCGCTCAACACATACACCGTGTCGCGCATCATCAGCGGCGGCTCAGCCGGGTTAAGTACGATAATGGCTTTGCCTTTGGCCGCGCCCCCCACCACTTCAATCGCCTTCGAGGTGGTTTCGGTAAACTCGTCGATATTGGCGCGGGTGCCCGGTCCCGCAGATTTACTGGCGATCGAGGCGATAATTTCGGCGTAATGGACTTTTGCCACGCGAGAAACCGCCGCCACCATCGGGATGGTCGCCTGCCCGCCGCAGGTCACCATATTGACGTTCTGTTGGTCAACGTTAGCCTCCAGGTTCACCACCGGGACGCAGTACGGGCCGATCGCTGCGGGCGTCAGGTCGATCAGACGGATCCCCGGTTTTACGGCGCGCAGCGCGGCGTCATTTTTCACGTGCGCGCCCGCGCTGGTGGCATCAAACACGATGTCGATTTCAGCGAATTCTGGCATCGCAAGAAGCCCCGTCACCCCTTCATGGGTGGTGGCAACGCCCATACGCCGGGCGCGTGCCAGACCGTCGGATTGCGGATCAATCCCCACCATCACCGCCATCTCCAGACGTACGCCGTGACGCAGAATTTTAATCATCAAATCGGTGCCGATGTTGCCAGAGCCGATAATGGCGACTTTACGCTTACTCATGACTGACTTCCTTTTG
This sequence comes from Citrobacter sp. Cb004, assembly GCF_030337065.1. Lineage (NCBI taxonomy): Bacteria > Pseudomonadati > Pseudomonadota > Gammaproteobacteria > Enterobacterales > Enterobacteriaceae > Citrobacter > Citrobacter sp. Cb004. Next base: position 41,666 of record NZ_JAOWCH010000045.1, read on the forward strand.
TAACCGCCGCTGAAAAGGTGGCGGCAACTGAACCAATACCGTCGATATGGGCTTCGAAATGATCGCCCGCATTCACCGCCACCATCGGGCCTAACGCCCCGGTGAGAATAATGTCCCCGGCACGCAGCGGCTCGCCAAGGCTGGCCATTTTGCGCGCCAGCCACACGGCGGCGTTGATCGGATGTCCCAGACATTCGCTACCGCGCCCGCTGGAAACCTCTTCGTTATTGCGCGTCATTTTCATCGCGCAGTTTTTCAGATCTAATCCTGCCGGATGTTGTGCCGGGCCGCCGACCACATACACGCCACAGGAGGCGTTATCCGCCACGGTATCAACAAACTTGATCGACCAGTCGCGAATACGGCTGCCGACCACTTCCAGCGCGGGTAGCACCCACTCGATGGCGTTGTACAGCTCGTCAAAGGTGGTATCGGCATTGGGCAGATCGCGGTTCAGCACCAGCGCAATCTCCGCTTCAATACGCGGTTGTAGCACGCGGGCAAACGCAATGGTGTCGTTGTCGCCGTAGCACATGTCGGCGAACAGCGTGCCGAAGTCCGGCTGATCGACGCCCAGCTGCTGTTGCACTTTCGGGTGCGTCAGCCCCACTTTGCGCCCGACGACGCGACGCCCTCGCGCCACGTCATACTGCACATTGATACGCTGAATGGCGTAGGCCGCTTCGGCGTTATCCACGCCGATCAGTTCACGCAGCGGGGCGATAGCGTCCCCTTTTTCCTCAGCCTGACGTAAATCGGCGGCTAACTGCTCAAGATTAAGATTCGTCATGTCCGTTCCTTAAGGGCGAGCGAGGAAGTTCAGCACCAGCTGGTTAAAAGCATCCGCATGTTCCCACTGTGCCCAGTGCCCGCAGTCGCGGTAGATGTGCAGCTCAGACCCGGCAATCCCGGAGAGCAGGCGCAGGCCGGCGTCCATCGGCACGAAGCGGTCGTTGCGTCCCCAGACAATGAGGGTCTGGGCTTTGATTTCCCCCAGGCGCGGGCTGAAATCCGGAAACTGTTTCGGGTTGGCTTCAAGGCTGTGGACAAAGTTTTCCAGGTGATCGCGACGCGACAGCATGTTATTCAGACGCGCCTCAAACAGCGCCTCGGTCAGATCGCTGGTGTCGAAGACAAAGATCTCCATCATCAGCTTCAGGTTCTCGATGGTCGGTTCGCGGTACAGCTGATTCAGGCGCTTGATGCCTTCGGTCGGCATCGGGGTAAACAGGCTCATGCCCCCCGTCCCGCCGCCCATCAGCACCAGCTTGCCCACACGCTCCGGCCAGCTCAGGGTGAACGCCACGGCACTGTGGCCCCCCATCGAGTTGCCCAGCAGATGGATTTTCTGAATATCCAACTGATCGACCACGCTTTTCAGGATGCGAGCATTGAGATCGGATCGCGAACCGCGGTTAACGATGCCATCGCTTTTACCCCAGCCAGGACAATCCAGCAGGATCACCCGGTATCCAGCCTCCACCAGCGGATCGATATTGCGGCTGAAGTTCGCCCAGCCCGTCGCACCCGGACCAGACCCATGCAACAGCACGACGGTCTCTTCGCCCTGCCCACAGTCATTGAAATGCACGCGCAGCGTTTCGCCTGCTTCCTGCACCTGCAGAAAACGACTGGTTGCGTCTTCGGTTTGCGGTTGGTAAGTCATGATGTTCTCCTGCATATTCAGTTCTGTTTCAGTTCTGTGTGGTGGCGCTCAGGGAGCCGAATCCAGCGATCCACTCTGGGATCGGGCGGTAATAACGGCCTTCGCTGCGCCAGTTGCCAAAGGCAGAAATAGCGGCGAAGGCAGCAACCCAGGTTTTAACTTCGTGCGTTGATTTGCCCGCCATCGCGGACAGTTCTTCGTTACTGACCGCGTCCAGCTCCTGCAAACGCCCCTGTTCAAGCAGCGTCATAAAGCGGTTATCCCAGACAGGATTAAGCGGATGCAGCGTGTGTTGATCGGCCACAAACTTCTCGGCGGCGCTGATCACCCGCTGCTGGCGCAGCTCGCGCTCGTTTTCAGGTAGTTGTTTGCCGCTGCCGAGCAGGCGGTCGCGCATATGGGCATCGGCCTTCGCCAGCTCCGGGACCGGCGGCTGATGCGACAGGCCGCCGGAGCCTAAAAACAGCACACGCTGATTCAGCGAGCTGGCGAATCGGCCAATCGCTTCACCGAGCATGCGGGTACGCTGAAAGCCCGGCAGCGGCGTGGCGACGCCGTTAATAAACACCGGCAGCACCGGCACGTTATCCAGACCACCGAGCAAAAACTCCAGCGGCTGCGCGAAACCGTGATCGACCTGCATGTTGTAGGACACGGCGAGATCGATGCCGCTTTTCATTACCGCGTGGGCGCAGGCTTCAGCGAGATCTGTCGGCACCGGCAGTTCCCCCGCCGCGCTACCGAAATCGCCGATCGCCGTAGCGCCTACGCCTAAACAGAACGGCGGCATCACGTCGTAGAAAAATCCGTTGTAGTGATCGGGGGCAAACAGCACCACCAGTTCAGGGTCGAACGCCGCAATACGTGCCCGGGCGCTGGCGATCACACCGTTAACCTCGTCGAGCACGGCCTGCGCCGGGTCGACGTAACCCACCAGCGGCGAGTGGGAAAGACAGTGAAGATAAGCGTGCATATCAGGCCACCTTTTCAGCGGGAATGTAGGCATTAACGCGGGTGAGCGTCATCACCGACGCCAGTTTATTCAGGGTACTACCCAGGGTTTGCGGAATGGCGATGGCGGCCACAAAGCGGTCCGGGCGTATCACCACCAGCGCGGCGTTGTGCTGGGCAAACCACGCGCGCAGGCGGTTTTGCGTATCGCCAATGCGGGTAACGCCGTCGTGGTTATCCTGATCGGTTTGTATCTGTGTATCCGGCACCACCTGGATAAACTGCGTCCCCAGCGCCTGCCACTGTTGGATCTGCGCCTCGCTCATGCCCCACAGCGGGTTACAGCCCCAACCGATCACCGCGAAATTCGGTCCGATGACGTTGTCGAGCAGCGTCACTTCACCTGATTCCAGCGTTACCTTCGGCTGGATAAACATCTTGCCAACGGGGGAGGTTTTCGCATCGCCTTCACGCACCAGCGCCCCAACGTGGTACTGCGGCATCGGCTTAAAGCGCATTTCAAGGAAGTAGCGTTTGACCGGCGGAATGTAGTTCAGCAGCCAGGAAACCCCGTCGCGCACCGCGCCGTGCCAGCGTTTCGGCGGCGCAAGTACGTTGCCTGCGGTCACCGAGAGATCGATCATCGCTTTGGCGTGGTCGCGGCGCTCCTGCTGGTAGGTATCCAACAGCGCATCACCGGCTTTGCCCTCAATCACCAGCGCCAGTTTCCACGCCAGATTGAAAGCATCGCGCATGCCACTGTTGTACCCCTGCCCCTGCCAGACCGGCATAATGTGCGCCGCATCGCCCGCCAGCAGCACGCGGTCAATGCGAAAACGTTCGGCCAGACGTGCGTTATGGGTATATACGCGCTGGCGGATCAGCTCGACGTTGTCCGGGTTCGGCAGCACTTTGCTCAAAAGCTGGCGCATATTCTGCGGTTCGCTGAGCTGCGCTTCGGTTTCCCCTGGCATTACCATAAATTCAAAGCGGCGCACCGCGTGCGGCAGCGCGGCGGAGACATACGGGCGCACCGGATCGCAGCACAGATACACATGCGGCGTGCTGAGCGGATCGTTAGCGATATCCACCACAATCCACTGATTCGGCGCGGTTTTGCCTTCAAATGGCACATTCAGCGAACGTCTGACGTTGCTGGCCCCACCGTCGCAAGCCACCAGCCACTGAGCTTTCACCGTTTCACGCTGGCCATCCGGCGCTTTCAGGTTCAACGTCACTTCACCATTTTGCTGGCTGAAAGCTTCCAGTTCGCGGGAGAACAGGCAGCGCACGTTGGGAAAACGCGACAGCCCTTCCAGCATCACCGCGTCCACCTGCGGCTGAATAAACGCGTTGCGGCGCGACCAGCCAAATTCGTCGGTCATCGGCTGGATATCAGCAAAACAGCGCCCTTTCGGGGTGAGAAAGCGCATCGCATGCCACGGCGTGGTGTGCGGCAGAACATTTTCGACCAGACCGACGGACTGCATGGTGCGCAGCGCTTCATCGTCAATGCCGATGGCGCGAGGATAGTCGATAAGGGTATCGAGCTTCTCCACCACCAACACCTCAATGCCCATCTGGCCAAGATAGTTCGCCATCATCAGCCCTACCGGACCGGCTCCGGCAATCGCTACCTGCACGGTGTGCTGCACAGCGGGTTGGATATCTGGATTTATTGTTGTCATTTCAGAACCTCACTACTCGGACAAAATGCAATTGCAGACCCTGGTGAGGCGCAATCGTCTTTTGTTAAAAGAATGTGAATAATTTTTTATTGTGCGGTCAGTATAGAAGTGAGTTTTTGCGCTACAATCAAAACATGCCTGGATGTGCACTAAGTGCACAACGTTGTTTTAACTGTAGATTTGTCAATAAATATGAAAAGTGACGACGGTACCGAATACAAAACCGTGCGCGGGTTAACGCGCGGACTAATGTTATTAAATATGTTAAATCGTCTCGACGGCGGGGCCAGCGTTGGCCTGCTGGCAGAGCTGAGCGGCCTGCACCGCACCACGGTCAGGCGACTACTGGAAACCCTGCAGGATGAGGGTTACGTCCGGCGCAGTCTGTCCGATGACAGCTTTCGCTTAACCATTAAGGTCCGTCAGCTCAGTGAGGGATTTCGTGACGAGCAGTGGATTTCTGCGCTCGCCGCCCCGCTGTTGGGAGATTTGCTGCGCGAGGTCATCTGGCCGACCGACGTTTCCACGCTGGATGTGGACGCGATGGTGGTGCGTGAAACCACCCATCGCTTCAGCCGCCTGTCGTTTCATCGGGCGATGGTCGGGCGTCGTTTGCCGCTGCTGAAAACCGCATCCGGCCTGACCTGGCTGGCATTTAGCCCGGAGAATGAACGTCAGGAACTGATTGAAATGCTGGCTTCACGACCGGGAGATGAGTTCCAGTTGGCGCGCGAACCGCTGAAGCTCGACGCCATTTTGAGCCGTGCGCGCAAAGACGGTTTTGGCCAGAACTTTCGCGGTTGGGATCAGGAGGAGAAAATCGCCTCCATCGCCGTCCCCATTCGCAGTGAACAGCGGGTGATCGGCTGCCTGAATCTGGTGTATATGGCCAGCGCCATGACCATCGAACAGGCCGCGGAAAAACATCTTCCGGCCTTACAAAAGGTGGCGAAACAGATAGAAGATGGCGTTGAGTCGCAGGAGATTTTGGTTGCCGGGAGGTGAGATGGATCACAGTTAAGCGGATCATCTGATTAATAGCTGAGATAACTCACTCACCGACCGATATAACACTGTGGCGTCTTGCCCTAAATATATCTTCATCACATAGTGTGCATTCGTTTTCTGCCAGGAGGCTGCATGTTAAAGGTCATTGCCGAAGATTTCATCAAACCTGAGTATATTGAAACCGTTCGCCCTTGGTACCGTGAGCTAATATCGGCGACGAAGAAAGAACCGCAATGCATTGCTTATGACCTCTATATTGATGAAAAAGATCCGGGGCATTTTATTTTTATCGAAGAATGGCCAAACCACGCGGCTCTCGATGAACATTGTGCCAGTGAGCATTTCCGGCGACTTGTGCCGTTAATCGATCAATACACGCGCCAGGAAGCACGTTACATACTGATGGATGACGTGGTAATTCCAGGTGCCTCGTCAAAATAAAAAAACAGAATGGAATTTGCTATTTGGCTCAAATGGATATTCCCTTCTGACAAAAATACGCATAAAAAAACCGAAACCCCGCTTCTGAAAAGAGCAGGATTTCGGTTTTCATTCACTCTGAAGGGTTTCAGACCTTAAGCAGTTTCACCGTCTCGTCGATATCGATTTCATCTTCCGAGAAGATCAGCGTCGTGCCTTGGAAGGTGGTGATGGCCAGCTTTTTCAGCGTGCGCATTTCACCAGGCTTCACGTCTGATTTCGGTCGGATGCTGTTCATCAGCACACCAACGGACAGCACCGCATTTTCTTTGTCGATACGAGTCTCAGCAGGGACTTCTTCGCTGTAGACCAGGTAAGACTTGATCGCCGTGAGCTTCAGACGCTCGCCCGCGATATAGATGTATTTGCTGTCGGGTATGACTTTTACCGCGTAGGCAGATAAGCCTTTGTTGTTGGTGGTAGGCTCAAAGGTCACCGCCGCGTCTTTCTTGATCAGCTCAGGATTAGCAACCTTAATCACATGAAAATAGCGGTTGTCGCCGTTTTCATCTTTGATAAATCCAAAGCCTTTATCTTTAAACCACGTTGTGATTGTTCCGTTCATTGCTGTTTCCGCCTGATTAAACCTATTACTTGTAGAGTATACCTACTCAATTTGCGCGCAGTGTAAAACACAGGCCATGTCTTTGGCTACTCGTTACCCCAACGATTGAGGAACTCCGCGATATCATCGATACGCTGTGCGTCGACTCCGGCCTCGGTTGCCATCTCCTGCTGCGCTTCTTCGCTGATCTCTTCATTGTTCATCAAACGAGTGATCAACTGCTGGAAGTAGTGTGCCAGTGCGTCGCGTTCTGTATCGCTCACCGGCTTTGCCGCTTCAGTCGCGTATTCGTCGGCGATATCATAAAATTTTAGCGGAATGTCGTTGTTCATCGGGTGCTCCGGGGTAAATGCGTGTGCCAGCAGTTGCCTGCCGCGTCTGGTGTGAATGATAGCATTCTTATTTCATGGTTCGCGATCTGTTTTATTGGCTGCAATACGTTGCATATAAACACTATTTTCTGGAGTCGCTTCGTATTTAATAAATCAGCCCTTATTTAAATGACGTTTTTTTCAGTACGAGATAATGGCTGCGAATTAAATAAAGAGTCGCAAAGGAAATATTCAATTACTTTAATTCTAATTACATTATCGATCTCTGCCATCTGCTATTGGCCCAATTTCATCGCTAGTCGCCCATTTGCCCACATTCATCTTCTGGGTAACAGTCTACGATGACACCACTGACCCAACATGTGGAGCAAACACCATGAACATCACGCAAATCCGTAACGCCACACAGCGCATCACCTTTGGCGGTAAAACCTTTCTGATCGATCCAATGCTGGCGGCAAAAGGGACTTATCCGGGCTTTACCGGAACGGCACGCGCCGAGATCCGCAACCCGACTGTGGAACTGCCCGTTGATGTCGACACCCTGCTCAACGTCGATGCGCTGATCGTGACCCATCTGCATGAAGATCATTGGGATGAGGCTGCTGCTCGTATCGTACCGAAAGACAAACCGATCTATGTACAAAATGAGCAGGATAAGCAGGTGCTGCGAAAGCAGGGTTTCACGCAACTGACCGTACTGGCACACAGCACCACGCTCGGCGACATCACCCTGCGTAAAACCGGCGGCCAGCACGGTTCGGATCGCGCTTACGCCATCCCGCAAATGGCGGAGCGTCTGGGTGATGCCTGCGGGGTTATCTTCCAGCATCCGGCGGAAAAAACGCTGTATCTGGTCGGGGACACTCTCTGGCGCGACGAGGTGGAAACCAACATGCGGACGTTCCTGCCTGGCGTGGTTATTTTGAACGCAGGTTTTGCCCACGTTATCGGGTTTGGCCCAATCATCATGGGCGCAGAAGATGTGCTAAAAACCCACTTCACGCTGCCAGAAGCACAAATTGTGGCGACCCACATGGAGGCAATTAACCACTGTCTTCTGACTCGCGCGGCTCTAAAAGAGTACGCCCACGATAACCAGATTGCGCAATTTGTTAACGTACCGGAAGATGGCGAAACCCTGACGTTTTAATATCCACAAAGGAATCGTATGCAACCGCTTAACGTCGCCATTGTTGCCGTGGAAGATTTCAGCCCGTTTCACTTCTCGGTGCCGTGCATCATTTTCAGTGACAAAGTAGCGGCGAAGAAACGCTTCGAGGTGCAACTTTGCGCCGAACAGCCTGGTATCGTTTCCTCGCAGGATGGCTTTTCCATTACCGCAGCTCACGGCTATGAAGCAGTGGAGGCCGCCGACATCGTGGTGCTCCCCTACTGGGGCACCACGGCACATCGTCCACCACAAAGCCTGCTTGATGCGCTCAACCATGCGCGACAAAACGGCGCACAGATTGTCGGGCTATGTCTGGGGGCATTTGTCCTCGGCTATGCCGGTCTGCTCGATGGCAAACGGGCGGCTACGCATTGGGAGTTCGAGCAAGATTTTCAGGCGCGCTTCCCGGCAGCCCATCTGGATATTAACGCGCTGTACGTGGATGACGACGGCATAATTACCTCGGCAGGCACCGCCGCCGCGCTGGATTGCTGTCTGTACGTCATCCGTCAGCGTTTTGGCAGCACGGCGGCGAATCAGATTGCCCGACGGATGATTGTGCCGCCGCATCGTGAGGGCGGCCAGGCACAGTTTATCGAGCAACCCGTGGCGAAAAATACCCAGGATCAGCGCATCAACGTCCTGCTCGACTATTTGCGCCAGCATCTCCACGAACCGCATAATCTCGACGAGCTGGCGCAGCGGGTGATGATGAGCCGTCGCACTTTAACCCGTCATTTTATGAAGGCCACCGGGTCAAGCGTGGCCGAATGGTTGATTGCCGAGCGTCTGCGCCGTAGTCAGATACTGCTGGAGTCCAGCCAGTTACCCGTTGAACGCATCGCCGAACAGGTCGGTTTCCAGTCGCCCATCACCTGGCGGCAGCATTTTAAATCCCACTTTGGCGTTAGCCCGGCTGAATGGCGTAAAACCTTTCGCGGCGATTAGCCACGTTTTTGCGCCAGCCAGATGGTATGCCCGGCGCAGTGCGGATCTTCCATCACCATCTCTACCACCACAAAACCGTGCTCTGACAGCAATGCGCGGTATTCATCCGGTGCGAGGCTGGCGTGAAACAGCGGTTCGCCCTCAAATTGCCCCATCGCGATACCGTTTTCCGTCCCGCTGGTAAACATCAGCGCGCTGCCGGGACGGCTGAGTCGGTCAAAAATCGGGAACATCTTTTGCTGATCCTGCTGAGTTAAATGGAAAAAACTGTCCCAGGCGATCAGACCATCGAAAGTCTCGTTAAGTCCCAGCTCGCGCATATCCTGCTCCAGCCAGCGCTGTGCGGGAAAAGAGTGCCGGGCCCGCGCCAGCATCGCCGCAGAACCATCAATTCCCGTAAGCTGAAAGCCTTGCTGAATAAAATAACCAGCAATCGGCTGACCGTTGCCGCAGCCAATATCCACAATGCAGCCCTGTCCGCCCATCACGGTGATGAACTTATCCAGCCAGCTTTTCTCGAACAGTGCGCGTGAACGCTGGCTGGCAAAGGCCTCCGTATGACGTTGGTAGATGGACAGAATGTTGTTTGCCGCAGAGTCGCTCACGATGTCCTCACTTTTTTATTCTGTTAAGCATCACGACGATAAATCCTCCAGCACACGATCCGCAACCCTGGAATGCGCCTCGCAGAACCAATGCGCAAATACCCCAAAACCGTCCCGCTGTGGCATCATAGCGCGCAGATAACGTCATGACAGGGGTGATAAACGTGAAACCGGTAACGCTATACGATGTGGCAGACCATGCAGGAGTCTCTTACCAGACCGTCTCGCGCGTCGTGAATCAGGCCAGCCACGTTTCCGCAAAAACCCGACAGAAAGTTGAGGCCGCGATGGCGGAGCTCAATTACATCCCCAACCGTGTCGCACAGCAGCTGGCGGGCAAACAGACGCCGCTGATTGGCGTCGTGACGGCGAACCTTGCCCTGCACGCCCCCTCGCAAATCGTTGCCGCCATAAAATCCCGCGCCGACCAGTCCGGGGCCAGCGTGGTGATCGCCATGGTCGAACGTAGCGGCGTTGAGGCATGTAAAGCCGCAGTCCACAACCTGCTTTCTCAACGCGTAACCGGGCTTATCATCAACTACCCGCTCGATGAAGAAGACGCCATTGCCGTGGCTGCCGCCTGCGGTACGGTGCCGGTGCTGTTTCTCGATGTCTCAGATCAGACGCCAATTAACAGCGTGATTTTCTCCCATGACGACGGCGCACGTCTCGGCGTTGAACATCTGGTGCAGCATGGGCATCAGCGTATCGCCCTGCTGAGCGGGCCACACACTTCGGTTTCGGCAAGGCTTCGCCATGCGGGGTGGCATAAATATCTGGCGCACTACCAGCTGCAACCCACCGCGGAGCTGGAAGGCGACTGGAGCGCGATGTCAGGTTTTCAGCAAACGCTGCATATGCTTAATGGTGGTAATCTCCCCACCGCCATGCTGGTCGCTAACGATCAAATGGCGCTAGGCGCGATGCGGGCAATCAGCGAGTTCGGTCTGCGGGTGGCGGTTGATATCTCGGTGATTGGCTACGATGACACCGAAGACAGCGCCTGCTACATCCCACCACTGACCACCATCAGGCAGGATTTTCCGTTACTGGGTGAAACCAGCGTCGACAGACTGCTGCAACTTCCCCGTGGGACCTCAAGCGTGGGCAACCAACTGCTGCCCGTAACCCTGGTTAAGCGCAATACGGTTCTGCCTCCCGATACGCAAACCCTCTCACCCCAGGTGCTGGCCGACTCACTGATCCAGCTAGCGCGGCAAGTTTCGCAGCTCACACCTAAATTGTGAACGCATAACAATTGTGTGAGTCAGTTCACTCATTGAGCGCCCCGTCCTTTACAGTTGGGATCGCTTATTCGTATTTTGATTGAAATTGTGAGCGAATAACAAATTCAAACAGGATACCGTTATGAACCTGAACACAGATTCACTCTCCGCTGTACTGGCCCGCCGTGACTGGGAAAATCCCGGCGTCACGCAGCTCAACCGCCTGGAGGCGCACCCGCCGTTTTGTAGCTGGCGCTCAGCGGATGATGCGCGCACCAATCAGCGATCAACTCAGTTACGCTCGCTGAATGGTAAGTGGCTGTTCGCCTGGTTTTCCGCGCCTGAGGCCGTGCCGGAAAGCTGGCTGACAAGCGATCTGCCACAGGCTGATACTATCAACGTCCCCTCTAACTGGCAGATGGACGGTTACGACGCGCCAATTTATACCAACGTCACCTACCCGATCCCGGTTAACCCCCCGTACGTTCCAGCCCAGAATCCGACAGGATGTTACTCGCTCACATTCAGTATCGAAGACGCGTGGTTAGATGAAGGTCAGACGCGCATTATTTTTGACGGGGTGAATTCCGCGTTTCATCTGTGGTGCAATGGTCGCTGGGTTGGCTACGGTCAGGACAGCCGCCTGCCGTCTGAATTCGATCTTAGCGATTATCTGCTGCCAGGCGAAAACCGCCTGGCTGTGATGGTGCTGCGCTGGAGCGACGGCAGTTATCTGGAAGACCAGGACATGTGGCGCATGAGCGGGATCTTTCGCGATGTATCTTTGCTGCATAAGCCCACTACGCAAATCCGCGACCTGCGCATTAACACCCGTTTTAACGACGATTTCAGCCGCGCCACGCTGGAAACAGAAGTCAGAGTGGCGGACAACGAGAGCGAAGATTTACGCGTCACCCTGCAATTGTGGGACGGTGAAACGCTCACTCACGAAACGACTTCCCCGCTCGGCAGCGAAATTATTGATGAACGCGGCGCTTATCATGATCGGGTTACCCTGCGTCTGAACGTCGAAAACCCGGCGCTGTGGAGTGCCGAAACGCCTAATCTGTACCGCGCTGTGGTCCAGTTACGTACCGCTGACGGAGTGCTGATTGAAGCGGAAGCCTGTGATGTCGGCTTTCGTCAGGTTCGTATTGAAAACGGCCTGCTGTTACTCAACGGTAAGCCGCTGTTGATTCGCGGCACCAACCGTCATGAGCACCATCCGGTCAATGGTCAGGTGATGGACGAGGCGACGATGGTGCAGGATATTCTGCTGATGAAGCAGAACAACTTTAACGCCGTGCGCTGCTCCCATTACCCGAACCATCCATTGTGGTACACCCTGTGCGATCGCTACGGCCTGTATGTGGTCGACGAAGCCAACATTGAAACCCACGGCATGGTGCCGATGAATCGCCTCACCGACGATCCCGCATGGCTGCCAGCCATGAGCCATCGCGTCACGCGCATGGTGCAACGCGATCGCAACCACCCGAGCATCATCATCTGGTCACTGGGCAATGAATCCGGGCATGGCGCCAACCATGACGCGCTCTACCGCTGGATAAAATCAGAAGATCCGTCCCGCCCGGTACAGTATGAAGGCGGCGGCGCAAATACCACGGCGACCGACATTATTTGCCCGATGTACGCCCGCGTCGATCAGGATCAGCCCTTCCCCGCGGTACCCAAATGGTCGATTAAAAAGTGGCTGTCGATGCCCGGCGAGCAGCGTCCGCTGATCCTCTGCGAATACGCCCACGCCATGGGCAACAGTTTTGGCGGCTTCGCCAAATACTGGCAAGCGTTCCGTCAATTTCCGCGCCTACAGGGCGGGTTTGTCTGGGACTGGGTAGATCAGTCGCTGATTAAATATGATGAGAACGGCAAGGCATGGTCTGCCTACGGTGGTGATTTTGGCGACACGCCTAACGATCGTCAGTTTTGCATGAACGGCCTGGTGTTCGCCGATCGCACCCCGCATCCGGCATTATACGAGGCCAAACATGTGCAGCAGTTTTTCCAGTTTAGGCTGCTGCCGGGACCCAAACGCCAGATTGAAATAACCAGCGAATATCTGTTCCGCCACAGCGATAACGAAGTTCTGCACTGGTCGATTGCCCAGGATGGCAACCCGCTGGCCGCCGGAGAAATCGTGCTGGATATCGCCCCACAGAGTCGCCAGGTGATTACCCTGCCAGATGTCCCGCTACCGGAAACCGCCGGCCAGTTATGGCTAACGGTACGCGTAGAGCAACCTCAGGCCACCGCATGGTCAGACGCCGGGCACATTAGCGCCTGGCAGCAATGGAAGCTGGAAGAGAAACTCAGCCTGGCGCCACGGCCAACTGCCCGTACCGCACCACTGCTGAACGTGAGCGAAAACACCTTTACTGTTGAGATCAACGACAAGCGCTGGCAATTCGACCGTCAGTCTGGCCTGCTGACACAGTACTGGATTGGCGACGCAGCCCAGCTGTTAACCCCGCTTACTGACCAGTTCACCCGCGCGCCGCTGGACAACGACATCGGCGTGAGCGAGTCAACCCGCATCGACCCTAACGCCTGGGTCGAACGCTGGAAAGCCGCCGGTCATTATCTGGTCGAAGCAACGTTACTGCACTGTGCTGCCGACACGCTAAGCAATGCGGTACTGATCGCCACCGAACATGCGTGGCAGTATCAGGGCGAAACGCTGTTCGTCAGCCGAAAAAGCTACCGTATTGACGGCAATGGTGAGATGCAGATAACGGTGGATGTCGACGTCGCCAGCGGCACGCCACATCCGGCCCGCATCGGCCTGAGCTGCCAGCTGGCGCAGGTCGCTGAGCGCGTGAACTGGTTAGGTCTCGGCCCACATGAGAACTACCCGGATCGTCTGAGCGCCGCCTGTTTTGATCGTTGGGATTTGTCGCTTGATGAGATGTACACCCCGTATGTTTTCCCTGGCGAAAACGGTCTACGCTGCAACACGCGTGAGCTACGCTACGGCGCGCATCAATGGCGAGGGGACTTCCTGTTCAACATCAGCCGCTTTAGCCAGAAGCAACTGATGGAAACCAGCCACCGCCATCTACTGCAACCGGAGGCTGGTACCTGGGTCAATATTGATGGCTTCCATATGGGCGTGGGCGGTGACGACTCCTGGAGTCCTTCCGTTTCACCAGAGTTCCTGCTGAGTGCCGGACGCTACCACTACCAGCTGGTCTGGGGTCAAAAATAATAATAATCGGGCAGGTTCCCCCCTGCCCGCATTCATCGTAAGGAAGTCCATTATGTATTATTTGAAAAACACTAACTTTTGGATGTTCGGCTTCTTCTTTTTCTTTTACTTTTTCATTATGGGTGCCTATTTCCCCTTCTTCCCTATCTGGTTACACGATGTAAACCATATCAGTAAAGGTGACACCGGGATCATTTTCGCCTGTATTTCACTATTTTCGTTATTATTCCAGCCTGTTTTCGGACTGCTTTCCGATAAGCTTGGCCTGCGTAAACACCTGCTGTGGGTAATTACCGGAATGCTGGTAATGTTTGCCCCATTCTTTATTTACGTCTTTGGCCCGTTATTACAGGTTAATATTTTACTGGGTTCGATTGTCGGCGGGATTTACCTTGGCTTTATCTACAATGCCGGCGCCCCGGCGATTGAAGCCTATATTGAAAAAGCCAGCCGCCGAAGCAATTTTGAATTTGGTCGCGCGCGCATGTTTGGCTGCGTGGGCTGGGCGCTGTGCGCCTCAATTGCCGGGATTATGTTCACCATCAATAACCAGTTTGTCTTCTGGTTAGGTTCCGGCTGTGCGGTCATTCTGGCATTGCTGCTGCTCTTTTCAAAAACAGAGGTCCCCTCTTCTGCAAAAGTTGCGGATGCGGTAGGCGCCAACAACTCGGCATTCAGTCTGAAGCTGGCGCTGGAGTTATTTAAACAACCGAAACTCTGGTTCCTCTCCCTGTACGTGGTCGGCGTTTCCTGTACGTATGATGTGTTTGACCAGCAGTTCGCCAACTTCTTTACCTCGTTCTTTGCCACCGGCGAACAGGGTACCCGTGTGTTTGGCTACGTCACAACCATGGGGGAATTACTTAATGCCTCTATCATGTTCTTTGCGCCGCTGATTGTGAACCGCATTGGCGGAAAGAACGCCCTGCTGCTGGCCGGTACGATAATGTCGGTGCGGATCATCGGCTCCTCCTTCGCTACCTCTGCGCTGGAGGTCGTCATTCTCAAAACGCTGCATATGTTTGAAATACCGTTCCTGATCGTCGGTTGCTTCAAATACATCACCAGTCAGTTTGAAGTGCGCTTCTCGGCCACAATTTACCTGGTGTGCTTCTGTTTCTTCAAACAGTTAGCAATGATTTTCATGTCAGTTCTGGCCGGAAAAATGTATGAGAGTATTGGTTTCCAGGGGGCGTATCTGGTGCTGGGGATAATTGCGCTAAGCTTCACGTTGATTTCCGTATTTACCCTAAGTGGACCGGGGCCGTTTTCTCTGCTGCGTCGTCGCGAAAGCGTCACGCTGTAAAAGCCTCTTTGCCGGATGCACCACTCACGTGGTTTATCCGGCCTACGATGTGCCATCCTCACACGATGAGTCCTGACCTGGTGGTTTAAGTTCCGAGGACAACACGCCGCTTTTTTATCGTTATGGTAAAACGGGGCGAGAAGCCAGGTCATAGCATGAGCAAAAAGACGGTTGCGGTAACAACGCTCTTTATCAGCGTATTACTTACAGGATGTGGCAGCATTGATGCGCGCACGGCAGGCGAGGATTCAGATACGTATTACGTGGGAATGCGCCATGATATTGATAAACTAAAAAACCCGGGCGCTTACGATTATAACTATTTCGATTTAGCGCTGTTATTTGTTGATGTGCCGTTATCGTTCGTGGCCGATACGGTTTATGCGCCGTTTGATTACTATCACGGGCCGTATAAGAAAGTTGATTAGAACGTAGGCCCGGTAAGCATTGCGCCACCGGGCATCACACGACGTTACTCCTCGATCGCCTGACGGATTTGCTGCAACGATGCGGGATTGTCAATGGTCGTTAGATCGCCAGGATCGCGGCCTTCGCAGATCGCCTGAATCGTCCGTCTGAGCATTTTGCCGGAGCGTGTTTTCGGCAGTTGCGACACAAACCAGACGTGCGCCGGACGACCAAAATTACCAATTTGACTGTCCACCAGCGCCATAATCGCCTTCTCTTCCGAATGGGCAATGTCGCTGTCTTCCAGACTGTCGCTCTGTTTTGGAATAACAAACGCGACCGCCACCTGCCCTTTCAGCGCATCCTTCACGCCAACTACCGCCACTTCGGCGACGTTTGGATAGCTGGAAATACTCTCCTCTATCTCGCGCGTCCCCAGCCGGTGTCCGGCCACGTTGATCACGTCATCCGTACGGCCCAGAATGAAGTAATAGCCATCGGCATCGCGAATGCCCCAGTCAAAGGTGGCGTACACCTGGCGGGAAAACAGCGACCAGTAGGTATTCACAAACCGCGCGTCATCCCCCCAGATAGTCTGAATACAGCCCGGCGGCAGCGGCCCTTCAATCACCAGCATCCCCTTCTCGTTCGCCGCACAAGGTTCACCGGTCACCTCATTGAGCAACTGCACGTTATAGCCGTACATCGGCACGCCAGGACTGCCCAGCCGCGACGGTCGGTCGTCCAGCCCGCGGGCGATAGCCATAATCGGCCAGCCGGATTCAGTCTGCCAGTAGTTGTCGATAACCGGGACGCCCAGCGTTTCCGTTACCCAACTGGCGGTCGGTTCATCCAGCGGCTCACCCGCCAGATACAGCACCTCCAGCGAGGAGAGATCGTGATTGCGGATTTGCGCGGTTGGGAATTTTTTCAGCACGCGGATGGCGGTCGGGGCCGAGAACATCCGGCTGACCTGATACTTCTCAACAATTTTCCACCATACGCCGCAGTCCGGATACGTTGGCAGCCCTTCGTAAACCACCGTCGCCATCCCTGCCAGCAGCGGGGCATACACGATATAGGAATGCCCAACCACCCAGCCGATATCCGACGCGCAGAAAAACACGCCGCCCGCTTTGCCGCCGAAAATGGTGTCCATCGAGGTCGCCAGCGCGACCGCATAGCCACCAACGTCGCGCTGAACGCCTTTCGGTTTACCGGTTGTCCCGGAGGTGTAGAGAATGCAGGACGTTTCGTTCGACTCCAGCCACACAACCGGCACCCGTGCGCCGAGATGCTGTTGGCGTAGCGCGGCAAAGTCGAGGTCACGCCCCTCCACCCGCGCCATTTTCGCCAGACCGCGGTCGACCAGCACCACATGACGCGGCTGATGCTGAGCCTGATCGATCGCATCATCGAGTAGCTTTTTATAGGGCAGGATCTTGCCGCCGCGCGCCCCGGCATCCGCCGAAACGATAACCACCGGTCGGGCGTCATCGATGCGCGCCGCCACGCTGTGCGAAGCAAAACCACCGAACACCACCGAATGGATCGCCCCAATGCGCGCGCAGGCCAGCAGCGTAATGTGCGCTTCGGCGATCATCGGCATATAAACCAGTACCCGATCCCCGCGCTGTACGCCGAGCGACAACAGCATCGCTGCCACAATATTCACTTCGTCATACAACTGACGAAAGGTAAACGTGCGTTCTTCTTCGGTTTCTGATGACACCGCAATCAGCGCCAGCGCCTCGGGCTGTTTCTCCAGCCAGCGGTCGATGGCGTTATGGCACAGATTGGTCGTCCCGCCGCAAAACCAGCGGGCAAACGGCGGATTGCTGTGGTCCAGTACCTGCGTATACGGCTGCTGCCAGTCAATACGCTGGGCCTGCTCGGCCCAGAACGACACCGGCTGCGTAATAGAACGTTGATAAAACTCGCTATAAGACATAATGCTCTCCTGTTGAACTTACGCCTGATGAGTCGGGTTTCAGATAACAAACAAATCCATATACTCATTGACCGGCATCTGCTCCAGGCGAGTTCTGTCCAGGGAGACATCCAGAATGCGCTGCTGCTGACGGGTCGGGAACTGACGCGCCAGGTTGATTTTGAACTTCTCGACCAGCTTCGGCATCCCGTCGTTACGACGGCGCGCGTGGCCGATTGGGTACTCCACCACCACTTCTTCAAAACGTGAGCCGTCGGTGAATTCCAGGGTGATGGCATTCGCGATGGCGCGTTTTTCAGGATCGTGGTAATCGGCTGTAAAGGCCGGATCTTCAAAGCAGTTGATCTTCTCGCGCAGGGCATCAATGCGTTTGTCCTGCGCCACGCCGTCTTCGTAATCTGCCGCGGTTAAACGCCCGAACAGCAGCGGAATGGCGACCATATACTGGATGCAGTGATCGCGATCCGCCGGGTTATTCAGCGGGCCTTTTTTATCGATGATGCGGATACAGGCTTCGTGCGTACGAATGGTCACTTTTTCGATATCCGCCGCCGTTTTCTCGGCAGCCTGTAGCTGCTCGTACAGCGTCATCGCCGCCTCTACCGCAGTCTGCGAGTGGAACTCGGCCGGGAAGGAGATTTTAAACAGCACGTTTTCCATCACATAAGAGCCGTACGGGCGCTGGAAGCGGAACGATTCGCCTTTGAAAGAGACGTCATAAAAGCCCCAGGTTTTCGCCGTCAGCGCAGACGGATACCCCATCTCACCGGTTTTCGCCATCAGTGCCAGACGTACCGCGCGCGAAGTTGCATCGCCAGCTGCCCAGGATTTACGCGTGCCGGTATTTGGCGCATGGCGATAGGTACGCAGCGACTGCCCGTCAACCCACGCCAGCGACACGGCGTTGAGGATTTCATCCCGGTTCAGGCCAAGCATCTCGGCGACCACCGCCGTGGAGGCCACTTTGACCAGCAGGACGTGATCGAGACCGACGCGGTTAAAAGAGTTTTCCAGCGCGATGCAGCCCTGAATTTCATGGGCTTTAATCATTCCGGTGAGCACTTTTTTCATGGTTAACGGCGCTTTCCCCACCGCTACCGCATTGCGTGACAGCCAGTCAGCCGTGGCCAGAATGCCGCCGAGGTTATCGGAAGGATGCCCCCATTCCGCGGCCAGCCAGGTATCGTTAAAGTCCAGCCAGCGGATCATCGCGCCGATGTTAAACGCCGCCTGCACCGGATCGAGCTGGAACTGGGTGCCCGGAACGCGCACGCCGTTCGGCACCACAGTCCCTGGGACTACCGGCCCCAGCAGTTTTTTACAGGCCGGATATTCCAGCGCTTCCAGGCCGCAGCCTAAGGTATCAAGCAGGCAATAATGCGCGGTGTCATACGCTACCGTCGAAGTGATCTCGTAATTCATGACGTAATCAACGATATCAACGATTTCACGGTCAAATTCCGGGCGGACGTTCGAAATATGTGCAGACATAACAAGGGTTCCTGTTTTTATATTTAGAGGTTTTGCATTAGCAACGCTGATCTATCGCGACAAAGACACGATCTTCCGGGCCGGTGTAGTTGGCGGAAGGACGGATAATTTTGTTGTCCTGGCGCTGTTCGATGATGTGCGCCGCCCAGCCGGTGACGCGGGCGATGACAAACAGCGGTGTGAACATTTCGGTCGGGACGCCCATCATGTTGTAGGAGACTGCCGAGAACCAGTCGAGGTTGGGGAACATCTTTTTCGTTTCCCACATCACGTCTTCCAGACGGTCGGCGATGTTGTACATTTTCAGCGAACCGCCTTCCTGAGAAAGCTGTTTCGCCACGCGCTTTATCACCTGATGGCGCGGGTCGGCGATGGTGTAAACCGGATGACCAAAGCCAATCACCACTTCTTTGTTTTCAACGCGTTTACGGATATCCGCTTCCGCTTCGTCTGGCGTTTCGTAGCGCTGTTGGATCTCCAGCGATACTTCATTCGCCCCGCCGTGTTTTGGACCACGCAGTGCGCCAATCGCGCCGATAATCGCGGAATACATATCGGATCCGGTCCCTGCAATCACGCGGCTGGTGAAGGTGGAGGCGTTGAATTCGTGTTCGGCGTACAGCACCAGCGAAATATGCATCGCTTTTTCCCAGCTTCGCGACGGCTTTTCGCCATGCAGCAGATGCAGGAAGTGTCCACCAATGGAATCATCGTCAGTTTCCGGCTGAATACGCTCGCCGTTATGGCTGTAGTGATACCAGTACAGGAGAATAGAACTGAGCGATGCCAGCAGCTTATCGGCAATATCGCGTGCACCGGAGACGGTATGCCCTTCTTTTTCCGGCAACGTACAGCCCAGCGCGGAGACGCCGGTGCGCATCACGTCCATCGGGTGCGAGGCAGCAGGCAGCGCTTCCAGAACGGTACGCACGTTTGCGGGCAGCCCGCGCAGCGCTTTTAATTTGCTTTTATAGGCGGTGAGCTCATCACGGGTGGGCAATTTCCCGTGGATCAGCAGGTGCGCGACTTCTTCAAATTCGCACTGCTGCGCCAGGTCGAGAATATCGTAGCCGCGATAGTGCAGGTCGTTACCGCTTTTGCCTACGGTACACAGCGCGGTATTTCCGGCGGCGACGCCTGACAGCGCAACCGATTTTTTAGGTTTAATGACATGGGTACTATTTTGCAGGATCGTTGTGTCGCTCATGTTGTCCTCGTCATTTTTATAATATGTAGGGTACAAATTTATTGCCGGATGGCGACTACGCCTTATCCGGCCTACGACGGTTACTTCTTGGTATACAACGCGTCGAGTTTCTCTTCGAACTGGTAGTAATTGATGCTTTCGTACAGCTCGTTGCGCGTCTGCATAATGTCGATAACGCTCTTTTGCGTTCCTTCCTGGCGCAGCACGTTGTAAACCTTTTCCGCAGCGCGGTTCATGGCGCGGAAGGCCGAGAGTGGATACAGCGCCATCGCGACGTTCGCGCTGCGCAGTTCATCAGTGGTGAACAGTGGCGTAGCACCAAATTCGGTAATGTTGGCGAGGATCGGCACCTGTACCGCATCAGCAAACTGACGGTACATGGCAAGCTCGGTAATGGCTTCCGGGAACAACATATCCGCGCCTGCTTCGACGTACGCCTGGGCACGATCGATGGCGGCCTCTAACCCTTCCACCGCCAATGCATCGGTCCGCGCCATGATCACAAAGTTGGGATCGGTACGCGCATCCACGGCGGCGCGGATCCTGTCGACCATCTCTTCTTTCGAGACGATCGCCTTGTTCGGGCGATGGCCGCAGCGTTTGGCGCCGATCTGATCTTCAATATGCAGCGCGGCGGCACCGGCTTTGGAAATCGACTTCACGGTCCGCGCCACGTTGAAGGCTGACGATCCAAAACCGATATCCGCATCCACCAGCAATGGCAGCGGGCAAACATCAGTAATACGGCGAATATCGGTTAGCACATCATCAAGGGTAGAAATACCAAGATCCGGCAGACCCAGAGACCCAGCCGCGACGCCGCCGCCGGAGAGATAAATCGCTTGATATCCGGCGCGTTGGGCCAGCAGAGCGTGGTTGGCGTTGATGGTGCCAACGATTTGTAATGGGTTTTCTTTGCTGAGCGCGGCGCGAAACGCCTGCCCTAGGGAGTGTAGAGACATATCCCGTCCTTTGTTATCAACTTGTTATCGTTCGTTGATTTATTTAAAGCAAGGGGTATGCCAAAGACCTTAATTTTTAATTAATTTATATATTTACCTTTAAAAACAATATATTAAATTAAATCCTTGTATCTTTGTTGCACAAAAGCGTGTCAGCTATCGTTTCATGAAACGTTCCTTCACGTTTCATTGCAACATTCATGAAACACAACTAAACCCTAATACTCGGTGCCTTACTTTTTAGGATGGTTATGGCTGATACGCATCTTCCGCCGCGGGTGAACGACGACAAACCGGTTATCTGGACCGTTTCGGTCACGCGCCTGTTCGAACTGTTTCGCGACATCAGCCTGGAGTTCGACCACCTGGCAACCATCACCCCTATTCAGCTTGGTTTTGAAAAAGCGGTGACGTATATCCGCAAGAAGTTAGCCACCGAGCGTTGTGATGCCATCATTGCCGCGGGTTCCAACGGGGCGTATCTGAAAAGCCGTTTATCTATTCCGGTGATCCTGATTAAACCCAGCGGGTTTGACGTGCTACAGGCGCTGGCCAAAGCGGGAAAGCTCACCTCGTCGATTGGCGTCATTACCTATCAGGAAACCCTCCCCGCGCTGCTCGCTTTTCAAAAAACCTTCAATTTGCAGCTTGAACAGCGCAGCTATATCACGGAAGAAGATGCCCGTGGGCAAATCAACGAGCTGAAAGCCAGCGGCACGCAGGCGGTCGTGGGCGCGGGGTTGATTACCGACCTGGCTGAAGAAGCAGGCATGACCGGCATCTTTATCTATTCGGCGGCCACCGTGCGCCAGGCCTTTGTCGATGCGCTCGATATGACTCGTCTGACGCTGCGCAGAAACGGTCCGTACGTTTCCGGCGATACGCTGCGCACCCGCTATGCGCTGGGGGATATGCGCGGTCACTCGGCACAGATTGAACAGGTGCGGCACACCATTATGCTTTATGCCCGTTCGCGTGCACCGGTGCTGATTCAGGGCGAAACAGGCACGGGCAAAGAACTGGCGGCGCAGGCAATTCATCGTGAGTTTTTCACCCGTCAGGAGAACCGGCGCGGTAAACCTTCGCCGCCGTTTGTTGCCGTCAACTGCGGGGCAATCACCGAATCATTACTGGAAGCGGAGCTGTTCGGCTATGAGGATGGCGCCTTTACCGGCTCCCGTCGGGGAGGACGCGCGGGTCTGTTTGAAATCGCCCACGGCGGAACGCTGTTTCTTGATGAGATAGGCGAAATGCCGCTGCCGTTACAAACCCGACTGCTGCGCGTGCTGGAAGAAAAAGAGGTCACCCGTGTCGGTGGACATCAGCCGATTCCGGTCGATGTACGAGTGATTAGCGCCACCCACTGTCATCTGGAGCAGGAGATAAAACAGGGAGAATTTCGCACCGATCTGTTTTATCGCCTGAGTATTTTGCGCCTCACGCTACCGCCGCTACGCGAGCGATTGCCCGATATCCTGCCGCTGGCGGAAGGCTTTTTAAAACAGTCGCTGGCGGAACTGGAGGTGCCGTTTTCTGAACCTGTGCGCAAAGGGCTGGGTCTGAGTCAACCGACGTTACTGAATTATGGCTGGCCTGGGAATATCCGTGAACTGCGTAATATGATGGAGCGCCTGGCGCTGTTTTTAAGCGTCGAGCCGCAGCCGGAGCTGAACGTACAATTCCTGCAGCAACTGTTACCGGAACTGGCCGTTGCTGCTGACGCGCCGCAGGTATCCTCATCGCTCACGCCGCAGCAGGTGCTGGCGCAATTCAATGGCGATAAAACCGCGGCTGCACGATATCTCGGGGTAAGCCGAACCACCTTCTGGCGCAGATTAAAAGAAAACCCGCCGATACAATGACCGGCGGGTATAGTGATTTTTACAGTAGTGTATTATTTTTTCTTGTAGATATTGGCTGTGCCATGGATTTTATTATCCGTTTGACCGGAGGTTAATACCACCACATCGGCCCCTTTCTCTTCTGCTTTCTTCAGCAGCTCTTCTTTAGCGTCTGAGACAGAAACTTCATTACTCGTTGAGATATCACCGATTTTTGTGTACTGCGACTCAACCTTTTCAAATTCAAGTTTTGTCATAAATTCCGCGGCATATGCGTTGGTCACGACAAAAGCTAATGCACCAATAAGTACTTTAATTCCAGTTTTCATAGACCAGCTCCAGGTTTTGTTATTACGCCATCATCGATCCCTGAACATTACATAACGCGATTCAAGGATGATTAATAACTAGTCCAGCCTGGATAAAAAATCCACATTCAGCAGGAATATATAGAGATTTTGCGGCGCAGAAAAAACCGGTCACCGGGTAGCAGTGCGTCAACCTGTTCAAAGTTTCAATAGCCAGTGTGAGTTGATCCTCAGAACAGGCAGCGCACTGAAATTATAGTGTTAACTTTATGAGAATCTGAGGAATTGTTGTCTATGGAACCTCTGCACGCCGTCGTACTCACCGTCAGCCTGTTTGTTTTAACTTTTTTTAACCCCGGCGCGAACCTGTTTGTGGTGGTGCAAACCAGCCTAGCGTCAGGGCGACGCGCGGGCGTGATAACCGGTCTGGGCGTCGCCTTAGGCGATGCGTTCTACTCTGGCCTCGGGCTCTTTGGCATGGCGACGCTTATCACTCAGTGTGAAGAGATTTTTTCGTTGATTAAGATTGTCGGCGGCGCCTATCTGCTGTGGTTCGCCTGGAACAGCATCCGGCATCAGGCGACACCGCAAATGCCAACGCTACAGCAGCCGCTTTCCGCCCCCTGGTATGTGTTTTTCCGCCGCGGGTTATTAACGGATTTATCTAATCCGCAAACCGTGCTGTTTTTTATTAGTATCTTCTCGGTCACCTTAAGCGCAGACACGCCAACGTGGGCCAGGTTGATGGCCTGGGCCGGCATTGTGTTGTCTTCCGTTATCTGGCGTATTTTTCTCAGCCAGGCGTTTTCGTTGCCCGCCGTGCGCCGTGCGTATGGCCGAATCCAACGGGTTGCCAGCCGGGTGATTGGCGCCATTATTGGTGTCTTCGCGCTCAGGCTTATTTATGAAGGTATTAGCCATCGATAAGAGAGTTTAACTTGACCATCGTGAGGTAATTGTCCGTAATACCGCCTGAATTTTTAATCGCACGTTGAGTGGCAGTAAGATGGAACAGGTTGAACCGGTAAACGACACATTACTCCTTACAGAATGGCAGGCGCTGTTACGTCAAACATCACCTGAAGTTCACACGCTCCTGACATCGTTAAGCGATGAAGAGATCCGCCATTTAGTAACCGTTTTTTATGACTATATGCTCTCCCATGCGGAGAGCGCATTGTTCCTCAATACAGAACAGGTCAGTACCCGCCTCAGCGGCAGCATGTTTGACTGGCTGCGCAGCGTACTTGGCAGCGCCCACGAAGATCTCTCACAACTGCTGACCAAACAGCGCAAAATTGGTGTGGTGCATGCCCGTATCGGCCTGCCCATCGATCTGGTTAACCGCGGCGCGCGCAAGCTGAAAGATGAGCTGTACAGGGTGTTAAAAACAAAGGCGGATTCCACTCCCGCCTTGCTGAGCGATGCTATCTGTTTCAGCAGTCTGGCAATGGATACTGCGCTGGAGGCCATGACGGTCTCCTATTCCCCCAGTTTTCAAAACTCTATGCACACGCAGGAGCAGTACCGTCTACAGACTATTTACGATGACGTTAACGTCGAGCGCGAGCGGCAAATCCGTTCGTTTACCGACTGGGAAAACCAGTTTATTTATAACATCGCCACCGGAATGCCTTTCGGTGAGATGGTGTTTCTGGCGAATTCTGACTTCGGTATGTGGTTATCACATAAGGGAAAACATATCCTCGGCAACAGCAATCTGCTGAATAAGATGGAATCACTGATTGCAGAGATCGACAGTCGTCTGACAACAACCCTGTCGCATCAGCATCAGCCGACAGAACCCGAGCGGATGAGCTTATTGCAGGATGTACGCCAGCTATCGGCAAAAATCCATTTCCTGCTCGCCTCAATGTTCGACGCGCTGGTTAAGCAGGAAAATGGTAAAGATTCGCTGACCCAGTTGCTTAATCGCCGCTTTATTCCGACCATCATGCGGCGCGAGATCTCGCTGGCGTTACATACGCGTAAGCCTTTTACCCTGGCGATGCTGGATATCGACTACTTCAATCAAATTAACGATAACTTCGGGCATAATACTGGCGATCTGACGCTCAAAAACGTCGCGGCGGTCATTTACGATCATATCCGCAGCAGCGATTACGTGTTCCGCTACGGTGGCGAAGAATTTATGATTCTGCTCGTCGAGTCAGATGAAACACAGGCCAGTATTATTCTGGAAACGCTGCGTATGAAAATTGCCGAGATGCGCATGGCAGCCTCAGCGACAGAAACGTTTTCTATTACCGTCAGTATTGGTATTGCCGAATATGACTATCATCCCGACTATAAACAGTTGGTTGATAAAGCCGATCGCGCACTTTATCTGGCGAAAAGTAATGGCCGCGACCGCGTTGAGGTTTATCAGGAATAATCGTTGCCCTGCAGAGAAATAAATACCCCGTTCAGGGTATTTATCTGACCTGTGATAAATATCGGGCTGTTATTATTTTTCAGGCATATTGGCATGAAGAAAATAACAGCCGCGTAATAAGATGCAAATCAAATACACCAAATCTGAATAGCGCTAGCATATCCCGGTGATGACGCCTTCTGAATGCAGAAGGGGAAATATGAGGGATACTATAAAACCATGAACGGGAAGATGAGAACGCGCTGGCAGCGCCGCCCAGGCACGACCGGGGGCAAACTGCCGTGGAATGACTGGCGCAACGCCAGCAGCTGGCGAAAAGCCACCCAGTTTCTCCTGCTGGCTATCAATATTTATATTGGCGTGGCGTTCTGGTATTGGGTCCGCTATTTCGAAACCGCCGGCACCAGCGTTTATATTCCAAGGCCCGGCGGTATTGAGGGATGGCTGCCGATAGCGGGTTTGATGAATTTCCGCTATACGCTAGAGACCGGTTTTCTTCCGCCCATCCATGCCGCCTCTATGCTGCTGTTAGTTGCGTTTATCCTGATTAGCCTGTTGTTAAAAAAAGCTTTCTGTTCATGGTTATGCCCGGTGGGGACGCTTTCCGAACTGCTCGGTAATCTGGGGAGAAAATTATTCGGTCGTAACTTTACGCTGCCGCGCTGGCTGGATATCCCGCTGCTCAGCCTGAAGTATCTGCTGCTGGGGTTTTTCTTGTATATCGCCCTGTCGATGCCCGCCCAGGGGATTCAGTATTTTCTGACGTCAGCCTATGGAATCATCATCGATGTGAAGATGCTCGATTTCTTTCGCCATATTGGCTCCGCCACGCTCATCTCCGTGGTGGTTATCAGCCTCCTGAGCCTGTTTATTCGCAACGCCTGGTGTCGTTATCTGTGTCCTTACGGCGCACTGCTTGGTCTGTTCTCGCTGTTCTCGCCGTTTAAAATCCGCCGCAACGCCGACAGTTGCATTGATTGCGGGAAATGCGCGAAAAATTGCCCATCGAAAATCCCGGTAGACAGACTGATTCAGGTGCGTACTGTGGAATGCACTGGCTGCATGACCTGTGTTGAATCCTGTCCGGTGGCTTCAACGCTGAGCTTTTCCCTGCAGACACCGCCGGGTGCAAAAGGCAGCGGTAAAGCGTTATGGCGACAAACGGCACTGTCGGGTATTGCCATGACAATACTGGTACTGGGGATTCTGTTTGCCACCATTGGTTATGCGGTATATGCCAATGTCTGGGATACGCCGGTGCCGGATCACCTGTATTTCCAGTTGATCCCGAAAGCAAAAATGATCGGCCATTAATGCTTTACCAGTATGTTCAAAACCCCTGCCAATTCTGGCAGGGTTTCCTGCCTGTAACGCCATTTTAAGACTATTGCACTTGTGTCATCGTGCCCCCGTTTATACAACCTTAAATATCACCCGTAATCATTTTTTCTATTATGTTATGGGCGACTGGGACCACAATAATGAACGGGATAACATCATGACTAAAATAAAACTGGCGCTGCTTTTACCTCTGTTTCTGGCGGGTTGTACGGTAAGCGATGGAGAATTAAGAAACGCTTACGCTCAGCGTTATCAGCAGCCCGCCGCTTATGTCGATATCTATAAACAGAAAATAGCAGGCATGGATATTAATGCGCTGGCCCAATATGCCGCCGCAGAAGATAAGAAAAAAATGCGTGGGCAACCAAGACTGAAAATCGACGAATTCATTACCATTGAAAATGTGCAGGCGAAAGGAAACCGGGTGGTCTACGATTACTCGCTGTCCGAGAGCTGGCTGGCGCTGTCCGCAGATAAACAGCGTGAAAACCAGACCAATATGAATAAAGACCTGATCTACCGTACCTGCTCGCTGGAAACGGTACGTCTGGCGCAGGCGAAAGGGTTGGAAGAAGAGCATAACTATTACAGCCAGTACCCAGACAAAGTCGCCTTTACCCTGAGAACCAGCGCGCAGATCTGTATGCAAAACGGTTTTACGCAATAACCGCAATCCCCCAGCCTGATGGCGCTGCGCTTATCAGGCCTACAATTTGCACGCATCTGTAGGCTTGATAAGACGCCAGCGCCGCCATCCGGCTAAAAAACGATACTCAGAACTTCCATGAAACGCTGCCGACAATGCTGCGCTCGGCACCGAAGTAGCAGTATGAGAGCGAATTACAAGCTGCAACGTAGCGCTTGTCGGTCAGGTTGTTGACGTTCAACTGAGCGCTCAACCCTTTAATACCGATATTCGTTAAGTCGTAGCCAATTGCCATATCCACCAGCGTGTAGGACGGCAGGGTGTGAGTATTCAGGCGATCGCTGGCAATACCGTTGACATAACGTACGCCTGAGCCCAGCGTCAGGCCATCCAGCGGACCGCTTTTCACATCGTAGCTCAGCCAGGTACTGGCCTGGTTACGCGGCGCGTACACTGCACGCTTACCCTGCTCTTCCGGGCTGCTTTTCTTATAGCGAATGTCGGTATAGGTATACGCCGCCTGCAGACGGAAGCTCTCCGTCAGTTGGCTAATGGCCTCCAGCTCCACCCCTTCAGACTCAATTTCCCCAATCGAGCGGTACGGATCGGTCGGCTCTTCTTTGGTGGCGATATTCGTCTGATTGATACGGAATACCGACGCGCTGAACTGACTGTTGAGTCCTTCCGGCTCATATTTCAGCCCGGCTTCCCACTGCTTGCCTTTCATCGGCTCCAGCAGATTGCCGTTCTCATCGGCAAAGCTGGTTGGCGTAAAGGCGGTGGAATAACTCACATACGGCGCAAAGCCGTTATCGAACAAATAGAGCAGCGCAGCACGGGTGCTGAAGTTGTTTTTGTCCAGATCGCTACGGGTATCGTTGATCTTATCAATGTTAGAAACGCTGACCTGATCGTAGCGACCGCCGAGCGTAATACGCCAGCGATCCCATGACATCTGATCCTGCAAATAGTAGCCTGTCTGGCGCAGCTTGTGCTTCTCACGCGCATACATGTTGATGTAATCAGGCTGCGCGCCGTATACCGGGTTAAAGGCGTCAATCGGCGGGAATGCACCGTAGTAACCGGTGGTATTGTTGCTGCGATCCTGATAATCGATCCCCACCAGCACACGGTGGTTGACCTGCCAGGTATCAAAGCTGCCGTCGAGTTGGTTATCCAGCGTAATCGCTGACATTTTTTCATCGGAGCCGGAGTAGCCGCGGTTAAGCTCGGTTTCATTCAGCCAGCCCGCCGCATACACCTGATTCAGCTCAACGTCGGTATGCAGGTAGCGCAGTTTTTGCCGCACCGACCAGCCGTTATCAAACAGGTGCTCAACGTTGTAGCCCACCATGTTTTCACGGCGATCGTATTTGTCGTAATCATCCTCGCCTTCGTAAAAAGTGTTGGAGATCTTTTGCCCGTAATGTGGAACCACGGTGCCGTCATACGGCAGACCGGAGTGGCTTCCGCCTTCCGGGTCACGGTGCAGATAAGCCATCAGATCCAGACGCGTCTGATCGGTGATGCGCCAGGTCAGGCTGGGCATCAGCGCATAACGTTCTTCTTTCAATGGACCAAACTGCGAGTCTGCGTAACGCGTCATTCCACTCAGTCGTGCCGCCACGCGATCGTTATCATCCAGCGCCCCAGTGACGTCAAACGCCGCGCCGCGCTGGTTATTGTTGCCAGCAAACAGTTTCACTTCTCCGCCGGCATCAAACGACGGCTTACGTGATGTCAGCGCGACAATACCGCCCGGAGAAGAACGGCCATACAGTACGGAAGCCGGGCCGCGTACCACTTCGATATCTTCGAGGAACCACGGATCGACCACCAGCGAGCTGTGTGAGTTGGTGTCCCCCATCATCTTCAGGCCATCGAGATAGACGTTGTCTAGGCTACCATCCGAGAAACCACGCAGCACAATATAGTCAAAGCGGTTGGAGGCACCAATCTGATTGCTGTACACCCCCGGCGTATAGCTTACGGCCTGGCGCACGCTGGTGGCGCCCTGCTCTTCAAACTGTTCACGGGTAATGATCGATACCGACTGAGGCGTTTCAAGATCCGGCGTGGCGAGCTTCGTGGCCCCGCTTTGCATTTGCGAGGTGACAACCACCGTATCGTTTTTTGTTGTTTCCTGCGCCAGCAGAGGAAAAGCCACGCTACCGGTCACCCATCCCACCACTAGCGCCAACCGAGTCTTCGCGAACATGAATATCTCCAAAGGCATGTCTAATTGTAAGTGAGAATTATTACCTTTTTGCTAACGGAGATAGCTATGCAGGATGCCAGGTTGCCTATGCGCAGTGCCAAATTGTCGGGAAGGCACGTGCGCAAAACGTAAAAATGGATTAGCAAAGTTTGAGCACATCGCCAGGCGAAAAGCCGTAACGACGCCGAAAAGCGGTGGAGAAGTTGGTAGCATGTTGATAACCCGACATCCAGGCCGCCTGCTGTACGCTGTATCCTTCCAGTAAATAGCCGCGCGCGCGTTCCAGACGGCAATCACGCAGGTAGTCAAAGACGGAACAGCCATAGGCCGCACGGAAC
The DNA here is from genome assembly GCF_030337065.1 of Citrobacter sp. Cb004. Lineage (NCBI taxonomy): Bacteria > Pseudomonadati > Pseudomonadota > Gammaproteobacteria > Enterobacterales > Enterobacteriaceae > Citrobacter > Citrobacter sp. Cb004. Next base: position 71,947 of record NZ_JAOWCH010000045.1, read on the forward strand.
TTGCTGCGCAGGCTGCTGGGGCTCATCGCCGCGCGTTGGGCCAGGGCATTGAGGGTGTAGTCATTCTCGGGACTCTGCTCCAGCAGACGACGAACGACCTCCAGCCGCTGCTGTTCACCGCTTGCCGCAAGCCGCTTGCCACTCTCGACCTGACACACGCTGAGGCCATGGCCGAACAGTTGTAATATCAGCCCTTCCAGCATCAGTTGGCGAGAAACATGGCCGATCGTGCTCCGCTGCGCATACTGCAGGCCGCTGAGTAAAAATCCCGGCACCTGCCAGATAAGCGTCGGCGTTTCGCATCTTTCCCACTCACGCATCAATGATTCGAGCAACCCCGTGCGCCACGCGCCGTCGGGATACAGACCGAGCGATAACGTGCGCAGTTTGCAGTCAGCATGATGGCGGGCACGCATCGTCTGATGCTCGCTCAGGCGTGAGCTAAACGCCATCCCGGAACGCACCACATGCTCCTGCCCGTTGAGCGTCAGGATGACGCAGCCTTCCAGAACCACCAGCATATACAGAGGACTGCTGTGGCGGGAGGTGGTTTCGTAGGGTTGAAGCACCTGCACATCAGAGTGCGTGACACACATCCCGCAGGGGAGCGTCATCTCCTCAACCTCACCCTGCAGAACGGGGCTGCAAGACGACAAATCCGGCTTTTGCGCCAGCAGAGGAAAGCGGTAATCGATCCCGTAACGCTCACCAAAATCCATAAACTCGCTGACGGAGAAGGTGCGGGCTACGCGTCTGGACGTATTCAGGGCGGTGGTGTTGTTCATGCTGTCTTCTGCACAGGAAATGGGATTAACGGTTGATAACTGAAACAACATTACCATTACCTGTACAACACAACAATAATAATGAGAATTATTATCAACATGACGGATGCGATTTCATATCGCGCTGGAGAACGTCATTCCCGATATTCTTCTCGCGCAGCTCATCAGGCAACATTGACACCTGATGAGCTGCGGTCTGTGAGCCATATGCAGCTCAACCTTTCTCACTGTCATAAACGGGCACGTCAAACGCACCACGATACCCGCCGAGTTTGTACTCTACTTATTATGCTGAATTTCAGGCTGGTTTTCTTCCACCTGGAACACCGCCACAGCCTGGGATAGCATTGCCGACTGCTCTTCCACACTGCCTGTCGTGGCGGCTATCTCCTCAACCAGCGAGGCGTTTTGCTGAGTCACTTGCTCCATTTGCGTTACCGCAACCCGGATCTGTTCGATGCCGCGACTCTGTTCCCCTGAGGCTCCAGAGATATCTTCCATTAAGACATTAATGTTGCGTATTGCCTTCGCAATATCCGCCATCATGGCGCCACTGTTTTCGGCTATCTCTACCCCTTCCTTAACGCTAATTGCCGCTTTGGCAACCAGTTCACTGATTTCTTTCGCCGAGGAGGCGCTGCGCTGGGCAAGCGTTCGGACTTCACTCGCCACAACGGCAAACCCACGCCCGGACTCACCAGCGCGTGCAGCTTCCACCGCCGCGTTTAATGCCAGGATATTGGTTTGAAAAGCAATACTATCAATAACATTGGATATTTCGTTCACGCCTTGCGCATTACGGCTGATCAGGTGAATTTTCTCAACCATATCACTCATTAAACGCTCGCCACGCAATGCCATTTCCGTGCTTTCGCTGGTCATGACGGATGCCTGATGTGACTTATCAGTATTATTTTTTGTTGTGACTGAAATCTGTTCCATACTGGCCGCCGTTTCAACGACTGCCGCAGCCTGCTGTTCCGTTCTGGTTGATAAATCGGAATTACCGGAAGCAATTTCCTGCATACCGATATTAATAGACTCAACGCCATCGCGAATAGTGCTGACAGTCTCCCGCAGGCCTTTTTGCATATTATGCAAATTTAAGCACAGTACGCCGATTTCATTGTTACCCGATACCTTAACAGGATGGCTGAGATCGCCCTTACCAATCCGCGCAAAATGTTCAGAAACGATTTTTAAAGGCTGAATGATGGTCCGGTTCAACCAGAAATTACAGATAAAGAAGATAAGTACCGTAATGACCAGGATCACGGATACTTTCAGGATCGAGGTATTAAACTGAACGTGTGTTTGTGCAACGATCTTCTCACCAATCAGCATTGTTGATTTGTAATAATTCGTCACTTCGTTATCGAAATTTTTGCGAGCCGCGAGCAGTTCCGCATTAGCATTTTCTTGTGCATTAATAATACTGTTGCTGGAAAGCATCTGATTTAATGTATCAATAGACTTTTGCTCAGCATTCATTTGTTGCTCAAAAGCCGGTGATGCTGCCAACTTACTGATTTAGTGTATGATGGTGTTTTTGAGGTGCTCCAGTGGCTTCTGTTTCTATCAGCTGTCCCTCCTGTTCAGCTACTGACGGGGTGGTGCGTAACGGCAAAAGCACTGCCGGACATCAGCGCTATCTCTGCTCTCACTGCCGTAAAACATGGCAACTGCAGTTCACTTACACCGCTTCTCAACCCGGTACGCACCAGAAAATCATTGATATGGCCATGAATGGCGTTGGATGCCGGGCAACCGCCCGCATTATGGGCGTTGGCCTCAACACGATTTTCCGCCATTTAAAAAACTCAGGCCGCAGTCGGTAACCTCGCGCATACAGCCGGGCAGTGACGTCATCGTCTGCGCGGAAATGGACGAACAGTGGGGATACGTCGGGGCTAAATCGCGCCAGCGCTGGCTGTTTTACGCGTATGACAGGCTCCGGAAGACGGTTGTTGCGCACGTATTCGGTGAACGCACTATGGCGACGCTGGGGCGTCTTATGAGCCTGCTGTCACCCTTTGACGTGGTGATATGGATGACGGATGGCTGGCCGCTGTATGAATCCCGCCTGAAGGGAAAGCTGCACGTAATCAGCAAGCGATATACGCAGCGAATTGAGCGGCATAACCTGAATCTGAGGCAGCACCTGGCACGGCTGGGACGGAAGTCGCTGTCGTTCTCAAAATCGGTGGAGCTGCATGACAAAGTCATCGGGCATTATCTGAACATAAAACACTATCAATAAGTTGGAGTCATTACC